>NZ_JAFNJD010000048.1:0-37688 GCF_017368415.1 Shewanella sp. 4t3-1-2LB | reverse complement strand
GATTAATGGTAAAGACAAAATGACCATTCATAAATGGTAAAATTGTCCATAAATGGATTTACAACCAATCATATGTGACATGGATCTCTTTTTGTGACAAGGCCAAGGTGGCTAACGGCGCGGTTAAACGGTAACTGCGACAAAATTACCCATACTAATAGTGTGGTAAAATGAGGGGTGTATCACAAATTTGTTGTTAATATCAGTGCGTATGACAAAACGGCTAAGATGACTAATTGAAGAGAGCAACAGCGGTAAGCATTTCTGAGCTTTATGGCTGACGGATTTGAATGGCCTTCATGCCTGCCACTCATGACGGCTTTGTGTTCGTCACACTATTGAGGAGATAAAACTGGTAACACTATATGCTCCGCGGGCGTTGTGTGGCTTTATCCGCTTTGTAGCGTTTTGGCGTATGTTCACCTGCAACCTTTGTTCTAGATGTTAGGCACGTTGATTTTGCTATAATAGAGAGTTTTCCGCTAACGGTGGCGATGAAGCTTGCCTTCAGGCTTAACTATACTGGGTGTTGGGTGCCATAGGGTTAAGCCACTCTGGGTTACGGCGTTGCTCCATTGTCTGCTTAACGTTGAGGCGTTTTGTACAGGCCTACCGAAGGGTAAGCCTGTTCCGTTTCAGTAGGATCAATGACCTACATGGTCGATCATTTGTAGCAACTGCATTCTGACCGCATCTGGGGTTTGGCTGTCCCAATAACCCAGGAGCCACGCTATAAGCGGCAGAAAGAACATGATGGTGAGTACCCCCAGCATCAGTGAGCGTGCAGACACTGCATGATTGCCCGGTAACGCAAAACCAAGTGCTTCTTTCTTAGGACAGGCAGCAACACAACGCATACAGGCCTGGCACTCGTCGCTACGAACGGTTGTTTTAGTGTGAACAATAATATTAGCTGGGCAGGCCCGGGTACACTTGTCACATTTCATGCCTTTGCTCAGCAAACAAGCGGAATGATTTCGGCGGATTTTCAGAGGGCTCAGGAAACTCAGTAGTCCAAGGATGGCACCATAAGGACACAGATAGCGACAAAATCCCTGACGCCGCCATGAAGCAATCATCAGAATTAAGGCAAAGCAGCATAAGGTGATCAATCCAGGCGTAAGAAAGAACAGTGCCATCTTGAGGTCGGCAATTTTATGGTAGCTGCCTTGCAAATAATTGGGAATTCCCATCGCTGGCATCCCAACAACCAAGTAGATGAAAGCGGCTAATAAAAGGTACTTAAGCATACGGAGCGGCCAGTCAAGCCATCTTGGCGGCATCAGCTCTTCTTTGACAAAACGTTTCCGCAGCCGATACAACTGCTCTCCGGCCAGTCCGATAGGGCAGGCCCAGCCACAGAATGCCCGTTTGCATAATATGCCAGTGAGTAACACTATTCCCAACATAATCGCTGCTGCGGGATGGGTTTGATCCCACAGCCCTAGCGACACAATGCCCTTAACTTCAATAGCTCCGGCTATTGGTAGAAACGCGTCTACCACGTTGGGACGACTGACCACAGGCGTCATTCCGGCTTTAAGCATTAGGCTATTTATGGTGTATTGCACCGCAACAATCAACAGCGCCAATGCGATAAAGTGTTGGCAAGCAGCGCGTAATTCATTGATCCGTACATCGCCCTTGGCGAGGGCTGGTTTGCGCCACTGTAGTAATGCCAAGCCAGCAATTGCCAACAGCGTACCTGCCAACAGCACCGGACTGGCACTGATTGCTAATGCTATTAGTAAAGACACTGCTGCAGCAACAGCACCATAACGTTTACCCGCCCACCACAACTGACTGGCACCATAAAGGAGTGCCAACATCAAGGTGACGGATTCGGTGATAGTCATTTGATTTCCTACATCTGAAAGTCTGTGCTTATTGTGAAAGTGTGGTCGTTAGATAGTTGCATCTGATTTGTAGGATTTGTGCGCCAGATCCAACAACGTTAATCTGTTAGCGAAAATTCGTGTGCCGACTCACACAGATGGATAGTCCAGAAAAAGCTAAAATAAGACATTAAAAATCCTGTCATAGCGTGACGTGACAATGATATTCCGCTATTCCCGCTGAAACGGATATGTTAAAATTATGTAATTTATTTATTGGGGTACCGATGCGGAACTATAGAAAAATCATTAGCAAAGCGCTCTGGTTTTTGTTGGTATTATTTTATTTTTATACTACTTATGAAGTAGTAGAGTATCTGCAACGCAGCTACAGCCGAGATATCACGGAAGATCGCGCAGGCGATTTGTCACGGCAATTGGCATTGGTACGCTATCGTCTAGAGGCTTCTGTCTCCTCGGAGATCTTTCAGGCCAATGCGCTGGCATCTTATATCTCGGTGAGTCCGCACTCGACACCACAACAATGGCTGCCATTGGCTCGGGATATCAGTCGCAAAGCTATCCATATCCGTAATATTGCAGTAGCCCCCAACGATGTTATCAGTTTTGTTTTTCCTCTGGCCGGCAATGAAAAGGTCCTGGGCTTGGATTTTCGAGAGAAACCAGAGCAATGGCGTACCGTGCAGCTAGCCCGCGAACAACAAAACATTTTTGTTGCGGGACCACAGCGCTTATTGCAGGGCGGAGAAGGGATTATTGCACGTATTCCGATTTTTGCTGATCCACCTTTCAATACCCAGTATTGGGGCGTCTGCAGTATCGTCCTTGATTGGAACAGATTGCTGCACGATGCTGGCAGTGACTCATTCCCCACCGATATTGAACTGGCAATGCGTGGCGTTGATGGACAGGGATTACAAGGCGCAGTGTTCTATGGCGAGCCTCAAGTGTTTACCAAGCCGCTGCGCACGGAGACGGTGAATCTGGTGAGTGGTACTTGGCAGTTAGCCATCATGGCCAAGCCGAGCAAGTCTTGGGAACTGTGGTTGCGTAGTAACCTCGTGCGCTTGTTGGGTTACACGCTTTCAGCGGTATTGTTTATAGCGGTTATTTTGCTGCTCAATGCCTATCGCAATGCTCGTCGCTACTCTTATGAGGATGTGCTGACCAAGATCAGTAATCGGCGCCGGGCGATACAGATGCTAGATAAATTGCAGAAACATGGTAGCTATTTTTGCATCCTTAATATTGATTTGAATAACTTTAAACAGATTAACGACACATTCGGTCATGTGGCTGGTGATGCCTTGCTGATAGAAATTGCTACCCGGCTTGAACGGGAGTTGCGGGGAAGCGACATGGTAGCGCGGATCGGCGGTGATGAATTTTTGGTGATCTTGCCACGGATCTCTGATACCAATAGCGTTCTTGCAATTCAGCAAAAAATAATGACTCAGGTTTGCGCACCGGACTTTGTTTGGCAGGGGATTACTCTGCCAATACAGATGAGTATGGGCTCAGCTTGTTATCCGGTAGATGCCGATAATATTGAGGAGTTACTCCATATTGCTGATCGCGCCATGTATACAGATAAACAACAACACCGACAATGCGAGATGAGATAACGCCAATTAAAAAGTTATCAGCTGAGACCAAGATTTCGTTGCTAGCTCTCGCTTAAATCCACTAAATACCGCCAACTCATCAATAACAGCTCGTTATAACCAGATGCGATAGGCGCAGCGGCGAGCACCTTGCAGAATATGCTCGGTACGTTCGACGTTAGCCCCGAGTACGGCACTAAACACTTCTCGTTCTGCACGACAAAACCCTTGGCAAGTGGCTGCCGCAGCGCAAATCGGACAATGATTTTCGAGCAACAGAAAGCTACCATCATCTACTTGTTGCCAATCTGCCATATAGCCTTCGCGGGTGCGGATTTCTGTCAGTCGCTGTAAACGCTCTTGTAGTGTTGTTGCACCTATCATCGCTTGCTGATAGCTATCACGGGTTAATGCCTCGCGGCCAGAGATCAGCTTATCTAATGCCTGTTCACCTAATGACGAGCGGATCAGCGTAAGCAGTTGTACGGTTAGATCGGCGTGAGCATCTGGAAAGCGAGCATGACCCTGCGCAGTGAGTTTCCAATACTGCACCGGACGGCCAACACCCTGTGACACAGATTTTGCTTCAACCAGTTGCTCTTTCGCTAGCTTAACAAACTGCTGGCGGGCGGCTTCGCTAGTGGTGCCCAGAATATTCCCTGCATCACTGGCTTGCATTTCTCCTCGCGTTTTAAGCAGTAGCAGCAATCGCTCTGCAACACTTGGTTTTATTGTGTTGTGATGCACTTCATTTGAATTTTCCAAGTTATTTCCTGACATATTGTCTCCACAGGCTTTAGATTGCCCTTGATTTAGTATTCCAAGATATTTCTTGTTTAATATTACCATATTCGTGATGCACCACAACAAGGCTGGTGTTCCAGCGATACAAAGGGATTTAGGTATGTCAGAGCATCAAAGCGGTTGGAGCGAGTTATTCAGTGACAAGAACCGAGGCAGTGCGGTTGCGCTTAGCGCTGGCGTGGCGTTGTATGCCACCAACAGTTATATCGTCATCACTATTTTACCCTCTGTTGTGCAGGATATTGGCGGTTTGGCGTGGTATGCGTGGAATATGACATTGTTTGTGGTCTGTTCGATTCTTGGTGCGGCACTGTCGGCACACCTGATGCGTAAAGCGGGGCCTCGCGGCAGTTATCTGACTGCAACTAGTATCTTCATGGTTGGCTCGGCGTTATGCGCCATGGCACCCACTATGCAGATGCTGTTGCTGGGGCGAGCGATTCAAGGATTAGGCGGAGGGTTTCTGTTCGCACTCTCCTACGCCATGATCAACCTGGTATTTAAAGAATCGCTGTGGCCACGTGCGATGGCACTAATTTCTGCTATGTGGGGCATTGCGACGTTAGTCGGTCCGGCGATTGGCGGCATTTTTGCTCAGCTGCATGCATGGCGTTATGCTTTCGGCCTGCTGGTGCCGGTGACCCTGTTGTTTGGGGGATTAGTGTGGCGTACTTTACCGGCGCAACAGGTAAAATCATCGTCGGCAGATCCTCTTCCACTGACACAACTGATTTTACTGACCAGCGCGGTGCTGGTGGTGTCGGCGGGGAGTTTGTCGGTGCATGGTTGGGTGAATCTTGGTGCCATTGTAGTTGTCATGCTAATGATGTTGTTATTGCGCCAGCAGGAATTTACCGCCAAGGTTCGCCTGTTGCCGCGTAATGCGCTCTCACTTTCCTCACCGTTGTGCTGGTTGTATATGACGATGACGTTGCTGATGGTAGGGCTGAGCTGTGAAATCTACGTGCCTTATATGCTACAACATCTGCACGGGCAGGCCCCATTGGCCGCTGGTTACATTACCGCAGCGGCCGCTGCTGGCTGGACGTTGAGTGAAATGACCAGTTCGGGCTGGACGGGGCACCGTGTCAATCAGTCGATTATCTCTGGCCCAGCTATTCTGGCAGTTGGACTACTGTTATTGTTGGCATCCGTTCCGGCGGTTTTCGGTCCATCGTGGTTCAACTTGAGCGGTATTATTTTGGGCCTGACAATGGCTGGCTTCGGTATTGGTCTGGGCTGGCCTCATCTGTTGACCCATGTATTACAACTGGCCGATGCGCAGGAGAAAGAAACCGCCGGGGCCTCGATTACACTGGTGCAATCTTTTGCCGCAGCGTTGGGGGCTGCACTGGCTGGAACCGTAGCTAATCTTGCAGGTGTTAACAGTGCTGAACCTGGCGCGACCGGTAATGCGGCATTCTGGCTATTTTTGTCCTTTATTATTCCATCTGGGCTAGGCGTTTTCACCGCTTTGCAGGCGGTGAAAAAACGCCGCAATACTCATCTGCCGCCAGTGTCTCAAGGCTCCATGTGAGCGATGAATTTATTGGATTCATCAATGGAACGGTTCATCTCTTTCATCAACGATGAAATATCGGTTTGCAGGTTAGCAAACTCGCCTTTAATCGAGGCAATGGTCTGAGCGTTGAGATTGTGTTTTAGGAAGAGCATGTTGTCCTTCATGGCCGTCAGTACCGGGGCCATTTTACTTTCGGCGCGGCGCATGCTTTTAAGCATCTGCGTGTAGGACTTTTGTGTTTGATTCAACTTACTCTGGCTCTTCTGGCGAAGGCTGGCTTTGCTGATTTCACCGATTTCATCCTGCCATTCATCAAAAAGTGCATCCGCTACGCTTTCCACTTTATTGATGCGATCGCTGACTTTATCCGCCGCTGATTGCGCTGATTCATATTCGTCTTTGGCTTTGTTATAGGCTTCTTCTAAGTCTCCGCCATCGTGGTGCAGTAGCGCTTGCATCTCGGCTAACGCAGAGCTGAACTGCTTTTGTGCGTCTTGCTGAGATGCTTGAGCATCTTTGACGCGATCTACCATGATATCGCGCTTGTGATACCCCATTTTTTCCATGGCGCCATAGTAGGCAGACTGACAACCTCCCAGCAGTAACATCAGGCTTATCAGACTGCTGCTAATTAATACTTTCATCAGGCGTTCCCCTATATTCAGGCTCGAAATTTGGCCGCATCAATGATGCTCCATAGATGGGCAATCGCCCCGATTATCGGTGGCACGACTAGCCACCACAGGGAATATCCTACGACTGTGATAACGAAAAACAGCAATGCTGCCAGAATACGTCCTTGAATCAGTTGTCCTAATCCTGGGAAAAAGACATTTACTAGCGCTGCAATAACGTTGCCAGCAGATCCTTGTTGTGCCATCAAATATCTCCTCAGTTTCCGATATAAAATGCCAGGCGCTTTTTATGCCGGGATTTTGTAATCTGTTTGTTATTGTACGAAGATATCAACATAAGTCATCCAACAATCATGATCACTGTGAAATCTCAGTTAAGTTTGCAAAGAACCTCGGCTATTGTCCGTAGCATTTGGCGTTATGTTCTGCACGTCAAAAGCCGCGTTTTGAATGATCAAATTAACATCCGCGCCGGTCACCTAGCTTACGTTACCTTGTTGTCGCTGGTACCTATGGTGGCAGTGACCATGTCAATGTTGTCTGCTTTCCCGGTATTTAAAGGGGTTCGTAAAGAGATAGAAAATTTTATCTATCAGAATTTTCTTCCCGCCGCTGGCGACACGGTACAGGTGTATATTAACCAGTTTGTTGGCAATGCTTCCAAGGGCACCGCCATTGGTATTGGGGCCTTGATGGTGGTGGCGATAATGCTGATCTCGGCGATCGATAAGGCGCTGAACTATATCTGGGGCAATCGCACCAAACGGCCACTGGTGCTGTCATTCTCCATGTACTGGATGATCCTGACATTAGGCCCCATCCTGATTGGTGCCAGCTTGGCGGCGACCTCTTATGTGGTATCGCTGAAGATCTTTAATGAAGCCGATACTTACGGAGTCGGTGCGTTTTTTGTGGCTCGTTTACCTTTTCTGTTTTCTGTGGCGACCTTTTTACTGCTATACACAGTCGTCCCAAACCAAAAAGTGCAGTTGTTACACGCGTTGCTGGGCGCAATTGTTGCTGCTTTGCTGTTTGAAGCGGGTAAAAAGGGCTTCGCTTTTTACGTGACCCATTTTCCAACCTATGAAGCCATTTATGGTGCGCTGGCAACCATTCCTATTCTGTTCCTGTGGGTTTATCTGTCGTGGATGATAGTGTTGTTAGGGGCAGAGATAACCGCGTCTTTACCTGAGTATCTGCAAACGCTGCAACGGGTTGCGGACAGCGATGATTCTCACGATGAGCCGCGTTGAACCGCTATCACGGCAATGGCTGGATGTCGGCGATGGTCACCTGTTACATCTGTTGCAATATGGCAATCCTGATGGCATTCCGCTGCTGTTTCTCCATGGCGGCCCAGGCAGTGGTTGTCATACCAGCGATTTGGCGCTGTTTGATCTGCAGCGTTTCCGGGTGCTGTTGTTGGATCAGCGTGGTGCCGGTCAGTCGCAACCTTCAGGCTGGTTGGTTCATAACGATGTATTGCACCTGCTGACCGATATTGAACGCTTACGGCATTGGTTGGGACTTGAACGCTGGTGCTTGGCCGGTGGGTCATTCGGTGCAACTCTGGGGCTTATCTATGGTGGACTGTGTCCGCAAACAATACTAGCGCAGTGTTACTGGGGCGTATTTGTGCCTTCAACGGCTGGCCGTAGTTGGCTCTATGGTAGTCAGGGCGCCGCCAAACGTTTCCCTGTTGATTACCGTGGTTGGCGGGATGCTGTCAGTGGCGCAAGTGAAACTGAATTATTACAAGCATATGCGCAGGCGTTACAAACCGAAGAGCGTGCGGTTGCTGCGTGGTGTCGTTGGGAACGAATTCTGGCGCATCCTTGGACATTATTACCTGCAGACTATTCAATGGCTGAGCGCAGTAGTGCATTGATAGAAAATCATTTTGCCTGTAATCATTACTTCGAAGCCTATACCTTGATGCGTGCCACACTCAAACGTTGGCCGCAATCAACGCAGTTGCTGCAGGGAGAAGAGGATTGGGTATGCCCGACTTTTTTATTGCAGCAACTGCTAGCCGAACAGCAACCTTCTGTTACGTTGCAACTTATTCGTGGTGGGCATCATTCGTTGCTGGACACTAGGATGCAACAGGCGGTAATTGCTGCCATCGCACAAATGGCCGACAATATTGAGCCATTAATGACAACAGGAGTGACTGAGTGATAGCGTTGATCCAACGGGTGACACAGGCGAGTGTGACCGTCGACGAACAAGTGACAGGCCGCATTGGTAAAGGGCTGTTGGTACTGCTGGGGGTTGAGCACCAGGACGACGCAGCCACTGTGGCCAAATTGGCACATAAGGTGATGCATTACCGGGTATTCAGCGATGAACAGGGCAAGATGAATCTCAATGTTGCGCAGGTTGGTGGCAGTTTATTGGTTGTGTCGCAATTTACCTTGGCGGCCGATACCAGCCGTGGGTTACGCCCTAGTTTCTCTAGTGCCGCAGTACCAGCTAAGGCTGACGAGTTGTATCAGGCTTTCATTTGTTACTGTCGCGATGCTGGAATACAGGTAGAGACTGGTAGTTTTGCGGCTGACATGCAGGTGGCCCTGATCAACGATGGCCCAGTGACTTTTAGTCTGCAGGCGTAGCTTATTACCGCCACTATTTTTCTATTTAATCGAAAAAAATCTCATATTTTATCCGCTTTTTATCTAATTTATCTGCCTATAAACTGGCTCCATCAACTTAGGGAGTGTTCCCCAAGCCATTATCCAAAAACAGCGGAGTGAATTATGAGTAAGGTTTTAGTATTGAAATCCAGCATTCTCGGTGGCTATTCACAGTCAGGACTGTTGCTGGATTACCTGGCAGCATCCTGGAAAGAAAAGGGTGCGACTCTCAATGTGCGTGACCTGGCGGAAGAAGCCCTGCCTGTGCTTGATGGGGAGCTGGCTGGCGGTTTACGCGGCGGTGATAATCTGACTCCTCGTCAGCAGGATATTCTGGCGCTGTCTGATAAGCTGGTTAAAGAGATCAAAGATAGCGATACGCTGGTGATTGCGGCTCCTATGTACAACTTCACCATCCCGGTGCAACTAAAAGCCTGGATTGATCTGGTTGCGCGCGCTGGCGTGACTTTCCGTTACACCGCGTCTGGTGCAGAAGGTTTGTTAACCGGTAAACGCGCGGTTATCGTGACTACTCGCGGTGGTATTCATAAAGGTTCTGCCGTGGATTTTGTGGTGCCATATCTGCAGACTTTCTTAGGCTTTATCGGGATCACTAACGTGGATGTGGTTTATGCTGAAGCGCTGAACATGGGTGATGAAGCGCATGACCAAGGCATTGCAAATGCCAAAGCGGCCATTGATAAGCTTTCAGTGTAACGGTCAGCGGTCATTTTCCGTGATAGCGTTACCGTAAAGTTATGCGGCCCCGGCTAAGTCCCGGGGCTTTTTTATTAGGCCGCTGGTTGACTGTACAACAAGTCTTGTAACGAACCGCCATTAACAGCACAACCAAAACCATTAGCGCGTAAAATATCACAGCCCATTTGTGCCCGAATGCCAGCGGCACAATAAAGCACAAATGGTTGTTGCTGGTTTTGCTGTTGCTTAATCCAAGTGTCCATCTGGTTCAGCGGTACGTTAACGGCTTGCGACAAGTGGCCTTGTGCAAATTCAGCCGGGGAACGCACGTCTAATATCTGGGCACCTTGGCGGATCAGCTCCCAACAGGTGTTGGCAGCTACAATGCCGGAGTAGCGGGAAAGTGCGGATTGCAACATAGAATTCCTTAATCATTAGATTTAATTTAATAAGATTAATCTAATGTTTTGTGAATCACAAGTTGTATGAAAAACAATCTATAACGACAAAGCTACCCATGCCAGACGCGGAAAATCAGCGATGTCAGTGGCTAAAATACAGTGACTATTTAAAGGCACCCCTTGTTCCAACGAACTGGTGTTTTGGCGCTCTTCTAATATTCTTGGGGGAATAGTGCTTTAATCATGGTTGAACAGCTGTAATATTTCCTGTCGCAGCAATTTGCCCTCGGGGTTTGTTGGGATTTTATCAACATAGAGCCAGTGGCGTGGTAGGGTAACGCGTTCAAACTGAGTCAGTAAGTGAGCTTTCAATCCATTGTTGATACTGAGTTTCTCTTCCGCCGCCAGTTGCTGTTTACCGTAGTCTGATAACTCCACTATCGCTCCTAATTGTTGACTTGGCGCTTCCAGCAATACCAGATGACTCCGTTGTACCCAAGGATGGCTATTCAATAGCCCTTCCATCTGGGTCAGCGACAACCGCTTTTCTTCGATTTTCACCGTGCGGTCGAGTCTTCCCTCTAGCCGGAACAAATCTTTATCCACCAGCATGATTTTATCTTCACAGCGTAAGACTTGGTCATTCTCTAGATAGGGTGATCTTAACAGCAGTGCATTATCTGTTGGATCAACATCTAGTACCATGGGGGCAAACGCTCGCCATAGCGTCTTTACGCTATGCTGACGGCGATAGCCAATACCACCAGTTTCAGTCGTGCCATACACTTCAATCGGCAGGCTGCCATAGCATTGACGAATGTTTTGAGCCGTTTCCAGCGATAATGGGCCACCGGAGCTGAAAATAAGACTAGGTGTATGGATTTGCCGTTCAACCCCCAGGGCATCTGCTAAGAGCGACAGTTGTGCCGGGCTACTGACCAGACACAAATTAGGAAATAGCGCAGTGTAATAGCCCAAGGTTTCCGAGTATTCCACCAAATCTGATAGAAATGGGCGGCTGGCTGCTAAAGGCCACAGAATTTTAAAGAGTAGACCATAAATATGCTGGTGGCTGACAGTAGCGATCACGCTGCAATGTGGTAAGTGCTTGGCAAACGTTTGTTCCAGCACTGTCACTTCGGCATCGAGTTGCCTTAGTGTTTTGCGGACCGCTTTGGGGGAACCGCTAGAACCAGAGGTGAACAGTATCAGTTCACCAAAATCGCTGTCCGTGGGGAGTTGCGGCCATGGCGCTAGCGGCTGACTAAACTCTTTTTCCAGCGCAAGGAATGACTTACCTTCACACAAAGGCTGAGGGGCCAATACCGCATCAAATTTATGGGCGAGCTCACTGAGCGTGCCGGATTGAGTATTCGCTGGCAGGATCAGTTGCTTTCCCGCTAGCAGCGCGGCACACAGCCCAACGGCAAATTGGTCACTGCTATCACAGGCAAGCAGCCAGCGCTGTTCACCACTCGCAACCAGCTGTTTATGCAGATGATGGACTTGGGTGGCAAACCGCTCCCCCGTTACAATATCGTGATGGTTGAAGCTGATCAGTTGATGTCCGGATGGACCCTGGCTCAACCAGGATTTCAGTAGCTCTGTCATAACGGTCTCTTACGATCTACTCAGCCAAAAGTGTTGGTATCACAATCATTCACTGCTGTATTGCCTTAACAGGCTTTCTCGTTGGCGATTTATTCCTGTTATATTATCCAAAGTGAGAACAAGGCGCTGGATTAAACTCTTTCACTTATTGATTTAATTCCCCGGCGGTTACCAGATTGTAGGGAGATCCTCAGGGCTTTGGAGAATTGCTCTCTTGACATCAAACCACTAATTTTTAGCCCTTCTCTATGCTATCGAAGCACTGCAGAAGCCTCTATGCCAGCTTCACTAATATTTTCAAAATCATCAAGAGTCAACTACCTAATATTGTCATGTAATTTCATTTACATAACTATTTGCCTACAGAAATGTTTAATTTGTGTGCGAGTTCTCTAAATAGCTGTGCCTAATTGCGCTTCACCCGAGGAAGTTTGGCCTGAAAGGTCGCTATCACTATCATGTTAGTCAAACGGTTAAACCGTTCTTGCATGGCGGGTATTTGTTAACAGACGCTTCTGCTGCTAACAAAAATGCCCATGTGGTCACATGGGCATCTGTCAGTTATTGAGGTAACAGTGGTTGCAGCCGCCGTAAGACTTTCTTGAGCTTCCGGGTATTCTCCGGTCCCATGCGGATCAGCAACTTCTGCGCATCGGGCAGTGCTTCTAATTTGGGGTCGACAAACTTGTAATTAACACTGATGGAGTATAGTTCAATAGGTTCTTCAATAATTGGCGTTGCCAACAGCACTTTAATCGCTTGCTGTAACCGCTGATTAAACGTGATATTGGGGTAACCTAATTCGGTAAAAGCTTTGTCCAGCAGTGGTAACATCTGCTTGTAGGTTGCCAGCAATTGTTCATCATTAAGCCCGCTGACAAAATCAGCGTAGACATCGTATCGGTGATAACTGTCTGGATCTAAATAGGTTTTATTGGTGATATCCGACACGGTAAATTTTTGCGTTGGCGCTTTCATCGGACTGGTTTTACGTGCCAGTTCACCCTGTGCCAGATTGTCAACAAAGACCACAAACTGTCTGACCATGTCATTTTCATTCAATAATGGATTAATATCCATGCCGTCAGACATTTTCACCACTTTGTCATGCACAAATTTATCGCTTTCGGCGAGTGCTGGCAAAGGCTCTGGGGGCGGCGTTGTCGGTGTTGCTACCGCGGGCTGAGTTTGTGGCGTCACAACAGGTTGTGGCTCTGGCTCCGGTACTGGGGCCTCGGTTTGCAACGGTTGTTCTGGTGCGGTATCTGGCAGACTGACCGCTGCTTGTTCCTCACTTTGTTGCGGCGTTTCGTCTCTGGTCAGGTAATACCAACCGCCTCCGGCCAGTACCACTACCAATAGCGCCAGACCCCAGACAATACTGTTGCTACTGGCCACTTGTTTGCCGTGAGTAATTCGGTCTTCTTCATTGACTTGCATAGGATATCCTTTCTTCACCAACAGTGAGGAGCGCCCCCTCATTCTGCAAATTTTGGAGTGGTTGTCCACCCGACTGCCGCAGACGGACAGGTGGAAATTATGTAACAGAATCCTTTGCCGGATATTGTGCGGCAAATTGCGTGAATATCACCTGAACAGCTGCGTTTTTTTGATCAGGCTTGTACATATTGTTGTCTGTCACCCAGCCAGCGCTGGATAATGCCATCAACATTTTCCGGCGCTTGCTGCATTAAATGTTGTGCCAGCTTCTGAATGTGTGGGATCAATGCCTGATCTCGCACCAAATCGGCAACTTTCATTGTTGCCAAACCTGTCTGGCGGGTGCCCAGAACTTCACCTGGACCACGTATTTCCAAATCTTGCTGGGCGATCACAAAGCCATCATTACTTTGTCTGAGCACGCCCAGCCTTTTGGTGGCTGTCAGTGACAGTGGCGGTTGATACAGGAGCACACAATGGCTGGCGATTGCCCCTCGTCCTACTCGCCCCCTTAGCTGATGAAGTTGTGCTAGACCGAGTCGTTCGGGATTTTCTATGATCATTAGGCTGGCATTAGGCACATCCACACCGACTTCTATGACGGTGGTGGCGACTAACAGGTTCAATGTTCCCTGTTTAAAACTGTCCATGACTTGCTGTTTTTCAGTACTTTTCATCCGCCCGTGGACTAGCCCAATCCGCAGTTGTGGCAACGCTGTTTTTAACTCTTCCCAAGTATCTTCCGCTGCCTGGCACTGTAACACCTCTGACTCCTCGATCAAGGTACAGACCCAATAAGCTTGTCGACCATCTTCTTGAGCGGCCTTACGCACTCTCTCAATCACTTCCTGTCGGCGGTTATTGCTAATGGCAACGGTGGTTACTGGGGTTCTCCCAGGCGGCAGTTCATCAATAATGGAAGTATCCAGATCGGCATATGCCGTCATTGCCAGCGTACGAGGAATTGGCGTGGCTGTCATGATCAGTTGATGGGGGTAGTAGCCTTGTGTTGCCCCTTTTTCACGTAGTCCTAAGCGTTGATGCACACCAAATCGATGTTGTTCATCAATGATGATCAAGGCCAGTTTATGAAACTGCACCTGTTCTTGAAAAATCGCATGGGTACCGATGACCATCTGTGCACTGCCATCGGCGATATCCTGCAATGACTGCTCGCGTATTTTGCCTTTGAGTTTACCGGCGAGCCAACCGACTTTTAGCCCTAAAGGTGTAAACCAGCGGTTGAAATTCAGCGCATGTTGTTCCGCCAACAACTCAGTAGGAGCCATCATCGCCACTTGATAGCCATTTTCGATGGCTTGCAGTGCCGCCATTGCCGCAACTAAGGTTTTTCCTGAGCCGACGTCCCCTTGTACCAGTCGCATCATCGGCTGGCTTTTTGCCATATCATGGCCGATATCAGTCACGACTCGCTGTTGCGCAGCGGTTGGCCGGAATGGCAGTGCCTGAAGAAATGGTTGTAATAGCTGGCCTGTAGCAGGCAAGGATACCGCTTTATCATGGTTACTGCGTTGCCGTAACTTCAACATACTGAGGTTGTGGGCCAGCAGTTCTTCTTGCACCAACCGCTGTTGCGCGGGATGCTGTCCTTGCATCAGACCCACTAGATCTACATCGGCAGGTGGCCGATGCAGTATGCGGACTGCGGTCGCTAGGCTTAGCTGATTGGGTCGCAAAGTCTCTGGTATTAACTCTTGTAGACCACCTTCTTGCAGTAATTCCAGTGCCTGGGCACTGAGTTTTATCCAACTGGCCTGTTTCAATCCTTCGGTGGTGGGGTAAATGGGGGTAAGGCTGTCACTGAGTTCTACCGCGTCGCCTTGACGGAAGATTTTGTATTCTGGATGAATGATCTCTGCTTGGTGGTTGCCATGACGTATTTCGCCATAGGCCCGGATCATTAACCCCTGCTGCATGGCGTTACGCTGTGCCGCCGAAAAATTGAAAAAACGTAAGGTCATAGTACCGCTAGCATCTCGCACATTGCACAACAGCATGCGCTTGCGACCATTGACTATCTGGCTCGACTGGATTTCTGCTTCTATGGTGCCATAGTCGCCAGGGCGCAACTCAGCAATTGCGTAAATACGGGTGCGGTCTTCGTAGCGCAGCGGTAGGTGGAACAGCAGATCCTGTACTGTGTGAATTCCCAGCTTATCCAGCTTGCCTGCCATTCTGGCGGCAACGCCTTTCAGCTCGGTGATGGGAATAAGATCCAGTCTCTGCAAAACGTTAGTACCGGATTACTGTGAATTTATACATATATTATCAAAGATTACCCCTTTGACAATGCTGTAATTTCTCGCAAACATCAGCGGACGCGTTATCACACCATCGCGTGGGTTACCAGCCAGCCCATGTAAGCCAGATATGCCAGCAACAGCAGTAAACCATCGCGTCGACCAATACGGTAGCCACGGTGCGCTAACGGCAGCAGTAAAATGGCTAACAACAGCATGACTGAGAAGTCGAGAATACTGAATCCGGCGGCACTGACCGGATGCACCAGGGCGGTAATACCCAAGATGCCCAAGAGGTTAAACAGGTTGGATCCCACCACATTGCCAATGGCAATATCGCTCTGTCCCTTGATAGCCGCTACCATGGACGTTACCAACTCCGGCATACTGGTGCCAATAGCGATTATGGTCAGGCCGATGACCACCTCGCTGATCCCAAAGGCTCGTGCTAACGCCACTGCGCCGTCCACAAACAACACCCCACCGCCCACTAAGCAGCCGATACCTACAACGATAAATGCCAGCGACAGCAACGGATTACGCGGACCAGTTTCTATCTCTTCCGCATCATTGTCATCCGCGGAGTAATAGCTGAAGACCAGATACCCTAACAGCAGTAATGACAGCAACAGCCCGTCCAGCAGGCCAAGGGTGCCGTCCAGCAGTAACAGCCATACCAGCACTGAGGCAGCAATCATCAATGGAATATCTCGGCGCACCATTTGTGATTGTACGCCAACAGGACGGATCAGTGCTGTTAATCCCAGGATTAAGCCAATATTGGCAATGTTAGAACCTATCACATTGCCTAAGGCTATGCCTGGGCTGCCAGCCAGTGCCGATTTGACACTGACGGCCAGCTCTGGCGCACTGGTGCCGAATGCGACGATGGTCAGACCGATGACGAGTGGTGTCACTCCCAGACGCAACGCAATTGCGCTGGCCCCCCGGACTAACACTTCCGCGCCAAAGGTGAGGATCAGAAAGCCACCCAGAATTGACATAAAAATCAACATGTTTTCACTGCTCGTAAATGGATTATGATCGTGATTGCAGGAGTGCCAGCATAAGGGGTTTCACAAGCAAAGCAAGATTTTTTGACAGAATATGTCAAAAAGGTCCCATTACCTCTGGAACCTTTTTGTGGATGCAAATTAAATCTCATCTTCCCAGACAATACGGGCACCTCGCAAACCGTCAGCTTTTGCCGTGTAACGCTGCTCTAATACGTGGCGTTTAATTTTTAATGTCGGCGTCAGCACATCATTCTCAATGGTCCAAGGATCATTCACCACAATGACCGCATCTACTGTCTCATGCGATTCCAAATTGGGGTTAATGGCATCCAGCGTCGCTTTTAGCGACGCCCGCACTTCTTCTCTCGGCTGTAATGTAGCGCCTTCTGAGAGTTGTACTAGCGCTACCGGATGAGGTAGTCCTGAGCCTATTACACATAAAAGTTCAACGTGCGGGTCCTGTGCCAATTTCCGTTCTATTGGTACCGGTGCTACGTACTTGCCTTTGGCGGTTTTAAAATTGTCTTTTACCCGCCCGGTGATACTGACACAGCCATCTTTATCAATCTCACAGAGATCGCCGGTACGAAAATAGCCCTCTTCATCAAAGGCGGCCGCGGTGGCTTCGGGGGCTTTGTAATACTCTTTCATCAGCCCTGGGCTCTTGACTAGCAGTTCTCCATTAGCAGAACGTTTAATACTGCAGCCGACTATCGGTTTACCGACAGTACCGATTTTGTTGGCATCAAACGGATAATTGATAATGGAATAAGCACAATTTTCGGTCATTCCCCAGGCTTCACAGATGTCCAACCCAATGCTGTGGTACCACTGCACTAACGATGGTGGAATTGGTGCGGAGCCAGAGCCTTGTAGTCGTGACTTGCTAAGACCAAGACCTTGATGGATTTTGCGTTTTACTAACCAACTTAGTAGCGGAATTTTCAGCAGCAGATTGAGTTTTTTAAAGCTGCCGACCTTATCGATAATATTTTTCTGAAACAATGTCCACAGCCGTGGAACGGAGAAGAACACTGTGGGTTGCATTCGTTGTACGTCAACGACAAAGGTCTCCAAGCTTTCCACAAAGGCAACCGGGCAGCCGGCGTAAAACGACGAACCCTCCATCGCCACGCGCTCGGTGATATGGGCCAGCGGTAAATAGGACAGCAGCCGATCCTGTTGATTAACTTTCAGATCGCGCACCACGGCATTACAGGTCCAGCTATAACTGCCAAAGGTTTGCACGGCCCCTTTGGGTTTTCCCGTGGAGCCGGACGTATAGATAAGCGTCATTATCTGCTCTGCAGAGGGCTCTGGCGCTTCCAGTAACGGCAGTCCCATATTTAACAACTGCAACCATTGGTATTGTGCGGGCATGGTATCGTAAGGCAATGCCAGTCGCAGCAGTTCGCCGCCAACACCGGCTTCCTGCTCCGCCCAGTGATCCAATTTGCCAACAAAAATGGCCTTGCTGCCGCTATGTTCTAGGACATAACGAATCGTATCGGCGTTAGCGGTCGGATAAATGGGAACACTAATGTAGCCGCCGTACATCAATGCTAGATCCGTGATGAACCATTCGGCACAATTCTTCGACAGCAGTGCGATTTTGTCACCCGGTTGATAGCCAAGATGACGCAAAGCGCCCGCTAGACGTTGCATGGTTTGTTGTACCTGACGCCAACTGTAATCGCGGAACTGCCCTTTTACCGGCTGTCGCAAATACACCGCATCTCCCTGGACATCAGCCCATTGAGTTAGCATTTCTATCGGGCTTTTATACGATGCAGACATGGCCTTCCTCATACAGGTTAACTCGCCGTTGTACTCCCCAGAGATACAACAGTAGCGAAAACGTTATGTTTTCTAAAAGATAAAACGCTTGTTTGATTATGAGGGGCAAATTACCTTGGTGCAAATCCGATTAGCGTGTACGGCTTGTTGCCATTAGAGTTTGATGGTGGTTATCTGGCGACCGATGGCATATTTTTGCGCTAACAGGTGTTTCTCAATCTGCGAGAAGTGTTTCCCCAATACAAATTTATGATGCAAGACAGTGTATTAGGCATTGTGAAACAAAACAGGATAATGGGTAGGAATATACTCCCACCCCCGCAGAGCAATATCGTGCTGATGTCGGGTTTAAGTATGCGGCTCTAGTGCCTGCAACAGTCTTCACCAATGGTCACTAGATAATCATTGTGTTAGAAAAAAGGCGCTATTTAAGCGCCTTTTTCGTGTTATCCGCTTTAGAGTTCCAGTACGCCATCCATTTCCACCAAGGCACCTTTAGGGAGTTGTTTGACGCCAATGGCGGCACGGGCAGGGTAGGGTTGCTGGAAATAGCGCCCCATCACTTCGTTAACTTTGCCAAAGTGGGCTAAATCGACCATGTAGATATTGAGTTTAACCATATCGGCCAGTGTGCCCCCAGCAGCTTGGCATACCGCCTGCAGATTCTCAAATACTTGGATGACCTGAGATTCAAAGTCATCACCAGCAAGTTCCATGCTGGTGGGATTCAGTGGGATCTGCCCTGACAAATACACTGTGGTGCCTACTTTGACGGCCTGGGAATAGGTGCCAATGGCGGCAGGGGCTTTATCCGTCGCAACAATCACTTTATCAGCCATAATATTTGCGGACTCCTTGGTTTAGCGGTTACGGGAAATGCGTAGCACTTCCGGTAGTACACGAATACGGCGCATCACATTTGCCAGATGCACGCGATCACGAACGGAAATACGCAGATGGATCAGATATACCCGACCATCGCGTTCTTCAGTACTGATATTACTGATATTGGAGCCTTCTACAGCGATAATATTGGTGATTTTCGCTAGCGCTCCCTGATGATTAACAATCTCGATGCGGACGTTGGCCTGAAACTCTGCACCATCCACCGCATCCCACTGCACTGGAATATATTTATCGGGTTCGCTCTGATAGCCTCGGATATTGGCGCAGTTTTCCATATGCACCACCAAGCCTTTTCCGGGACTCACATGGGCGATAACGGCGTCACCGGGAATTGGACGACAGCAATTAGCAAAAGATACCAACATGCCTTCGGCACCACGTATAGGCATCAAGTTGCTGTCATCGTCGCCTTTTTGCGTGTCTACAGAGTCTCCTTTGAGCCGCTGAGCAACCACTAGACTCATGGCATTACCGAGGCCAATTTCGGTCAACAGTTCATCAAAATCCTTGTGTTTGGTATCGGTAACCACTTTGGCGATTTGTTCCTGACTGAACAGCTCCAACTTGCTGTCACCTAAGGCATGGTTAAGCAAGCGTCTGCCCAGCGCAATCGCCTCATCCTTTTTAAGATTTTTCAGTACTTGGCGGATTTTAGAGCGCGCTTTACCTGTGACCACGAAATTCAGCCACGCGGCGTTAGGCTTGGCCCCTTTGGCGGTAATGATTTCAACCGTCTGCCCGGATAACAACGGTTGACTCAACGGGTAGGACATACGATTCACTTTGGCACCCACGCAGGTGTTACCCACATCGGTGTGAACCTCATAGGCAAAGTCTACTGGAGTTGCACCTACCGGCAGCTCTAGAATGCGACCTTCTGGGGTAAATACATAGATTTCGTCCGGGAACAGCTCAGTTTTAACGTTTTCGACAAACTCAAAGGAAGACGAAGCGCTTTGCTGCAGTTCCAGTAAGCTTTGCATCCACTTGCGAGCGCGCAACTGAGTGGTGGTGCCGCTAGTGCCAGGAGCGGCGGCGCTTTGACCGCTCTTATACATCCAATGTGCGGCAACCCCTTTGTCGGCCATCTGATCCATATCTTCGGTACGGATCTGGATTTCCACTGGCACACCATGGGGGCCAATCAACGAAGTGTGCAGTGACTGATAACCGTTAGCTTTAGGGATCGCAATATAATCTTTAAATCGCAGCGGCCGCGGCTTATAAAGACCGTGCATCACGCCAAGTACGCGGTAACAGGTATCAACACTATCAACGATCACTCGAAACGCGTAGATATCCATCACTTCCTGGAATTGCAACTCTTTGCTGCGCATCTTGTTATAGATGGAATAGAGGTTTTTTTCCCGTCCCTTAACTTTGGCATGGATGCCGGTATCTTCCAGACGGGTATGCACTGCTGCCTCAATGCCTTGGATCAGCTCTTTACGGTTGCCACGGGCGGCCCGCACCACTTCTTTTAATACCCGATAGCGCATGGGGTAATAGGCCTGAAACCCCAGATCTTCCAGCTCGGTTTTAATATTGTGGATACCGAGTCGGTTGGCAATCGGCGCATAAATTTCTAGCGTTTCACGGGCGATACGGCGACGTTTATCGGGCCGCAAAGCGCCAAGGGTACGCATATTATGGGTACGGTCAGCCAATTTGATGAGAATGACCCGGATGTCCTGAGTCATCGCCATCATCATCTTGCGGAAGTTTTCGGCTTGGGCTTCTTTCTTGTCGCGGAATTTGATCTTATCGAGCTTGGAGACACCTTCCACCAGCTCAGCTACCGATTCGCCAAACATATTGGTCAAATCCTGGTGAGTGACATAGGTGTCTTCGATGGTGTCGTGCAGTAATGCCGCCATCAACGTCTCATGGTCGAGACGCATATCGGCAAGAATATGAGCGACAGCAACCGGATGGGTAATATAGGGTTCGCCACTAGTGCGCATTTGCCCTTCATGAGCGTCACGCGCAACCTGATAAGCCTGTTTGAGTAATTCTACCTGCTCCGGCTCCAGATAAGCGGCCGCGGCTTCCCTGAGACCTTCAAACAGATACAAGTGGCGATACTCCTACTAGCAGCCTGCCTTACAGCGACTGATGACCTTCAGCAATGGCTGCCACAGCAGCAATTTCTGCTGCTTCACGTTCACGTACGCTCTGGCGCTCATCAGCTTCCAGCGTTTGCGCGTTTACCAGACCTTGTTCAATTTCGCGCAGGGCGATTACGGTTGGCTTGTCATTTTCTTCTTCCACCAGGGGATCTTTACCCTGAACGGCGATCTGACGGGCGCGACGGGCCGCAACCATAATCATGTCAAAACGGTTGCCGATCTGCTTTACGGCGTCTTCTACAGTTACGCGAGCCATGTGTTGGAACTCCAGTGTGTTCGGTGAAAAAATGACGCAAAAGTGTACACGATGACAGCTAGTCTGCCAACAGACCTTTAAGCATATCACTGTGGGTATTGATTTGACTAGCTTGAGTCAACTGTTGACTGCGGATAATTGCCCGCAAATCGGCCAGCGCCTGCTCAAATTGATCATTCACAATAATAAAATCGTATTCTTTATAGTGAGACATCTCGGAAACCGCTTTCGCCATGCGGGCAGCAATGACCTCGGCTGAATCCTGTCCACGGCCGGTTAGACGCCGCTCCAGCTCCGCGCGCGATGGCGGTAGAATAAAAATGCCGACTGCTTCCGGCATCTGTTGTTTAATCTGCAGTGCACCTTGCCAGTCGATGTCGAGGAACACATCAATGCCATCAGCCAGCGCTTGCTCAATCACCTTGCGGGATGTGCCATAGTAATTACCGAAAACTTCGGCCCACTCAAGAAAGGCACCTTCGGCGATCAATGTTTTGAAGTCATCGACAGAGACAAAATAATAATGCTGTCCGTGGCTTTCTCCCGGGCGAGGTTTGCGGGTGGTATGTGATACAGACACCTGCATATCTGTGGGTTTGTCGGTTAGCAGTGCAGCAATCAAGGATGATTTTCCTGCGCCACTGGGTGCCGACACAATAAATAGGTTTCCACGGGCACTCATAAATTTATATCCGGATAACGTCGGTTATTGGCTGATTGACGGAAAAATAGGGGCGACATTATAAGACCGTGGTGAAAGCCTTACCAGTGCCGCTGACATTTGAGTGTAAATTCGTTAGTCTGTCATCACATTATTTTACTGCAGCGACAAGCTTAGCAAAGAGGATATCGTGCTGTTTAAATCGCTTATCTGTTTTCGGGGCTTTGACCGTGGCTGGCGTCACCTCGCGATCAGTGTTGCCGCTTATCTGTTGTTGATGCTGCTATGGTTGCTGTTTGGCAATGGGTATTTCATTTGGGTGCCCGGTTTATTGTTGGTGGTGGCCGTGCAAGCGTCGGCCGTACGCCGGATACGTGATGCTGGCAGACCGTTACCCATGGCCATCACGCCGATTTTACCTTGGCTGTTAGTGTTAACGGCATTATCCAGCACCGCTGGAAGCAGTGGCATCTATCTTAAGATAGGCTTGGTATTGGCGACCTTATTACATCTTGGGTTGGCTTTGCTGCCAGCGGTTCCCAGTAAAGGTGCGGTCAATCGCCGTAGTTATATTCAGGGATATTCTGGGCCTGTGGACTTATCGCCAAAGTCCAATGGTCGTAGAGTTGAGCCTACCTTAGGTGGGGCAAGAACTAGCGTTTCAGCGGTTATGATGGCCAATACCGATGAGCAAACACTTACCACCTCAGTATTTGCCGAGACTGTAGAGAAGCCATTTGTTAATGACGATAACGCAGATGACAACGATCCCCGGACTGATAGTGTTTGGCAGGATGAAGTACAACCAGGGTCTCTCTCGGCCATGCTGGCCAACTGGCGTGATGTCGGCGCTGAGGTACTGCAGCAAGCATGGCATTATCGTAAGCCACTGGGCGGTTTTACCGCAGTGTTGCTGCTACTGGCGGTGGTTATCGTGTGGTGGTTAAGCCCGGCTACAGAGGATAATGATACAGCCGCTGCTACAGTGACTAGCCACCAGAACGATGTCGATGTGGTCGCAACGCGCGCCACAATAAAACTGCCCGACCATTTCGGCCTGTCGTTGCAGGGGGATGTGTTGTCCCTGAGTTGGCTTGGCGACACATTAACTCCCGGTGTTATCTGGGATTTGGCAACCGCTAAAGGTGATAAACGCTGTGCTGAACTGGTATTTAACGATGACAGCCGTTTCCGGCCGTTGCAGGTGGCTATTGTTGACAGCAATGGACAAGTAGAAGCTAGATTCAGCCCGCTGGATACCAAAGTGTTGATTAACAATATGGCATTGCGAGGCAGCATCAAGCTCTGTGGCTATGATTTCAGCCTTAAAGGTAGCCAAGCGGCATTACAGGCCGATGCTGCTTTCAGCCATTATCTGGACTGAGGATTTTCTTTTGTCTCATGCAACTGCCGCAGTGACTACCGCATTTATTCAACATGTAGTCTTGCCACATTATGTTACTGAAGAACAACAGTGTCAGACACAGATCCAACCTTTGGGAAATGGCCATATCAACGGTACCTGGCGGGTCATTACGCCGCAAATAACCTTTGTATTGCAACGCATTAATACCACAGTTTTTCCTCAACCTTGGGCCTTGATTAATAATGCGGTGGTTATTGCTAAGCATTTATCTATGGCAAAAACGGCTTATCCATTAGCAGTGACTCAGCCGCTGGCAACGTTGAGTGGTGACTTTGCTATTGATTTAGGGGCGCAGGGTTTTTGGCGGACGATGAGTTATATCGCCAACAGTTGCAGTGTTGAGCAATTGAGCTCTGTGCAACAGGCAACGCAGTTGGCGCAAGCATTTGGTCAGTTTGTCGCTGCGCTAGCCGATCTTAATCCTGATAGTTTGCAGGAAGTGATTCCGGCGTTTCGTTCACTCCCCGCGAGGTTGCATACGTTGCAACAGGTGGCGGAAACTGACCGTTTACAGCGGCTTGACGGGTGTCGCCAATGGTATGATTTTGCGTTCTCTCAGCAAGCACTATTGACTGAACTGGCTGAAATTGAACCGTTGTTACCGCGACGCATCTGTCATAACGACACCAAGATCAACAATCTGCTGTTTGCACAGACACAACCGTGCCCAATAGCAGTTGTGGATCTAGACACCTGCATGCCGGGACCGTTGATGTACGATTTTGGTGACATGGTGCGCAGTTGCTGTGCTGCTGTCGCGGAAGATGCAACAGAGTTACAACGGGTGCGCATGATGCCAGATTATTTTGCGGCGCTGGTGGCGGGCTGGCAACAAGCGCTCGGCACGACTATGACATCTCTTGAACGGCAGAGTCTGTGGCTTGGAACCCGAGTCGTGACCTTGATGTTAGCAGTACGATTTTTGACTGATTATCTGGACGGTGACCGTTATTTTCGCATCACGCATCCACAGCATAATCTGGAGCGGGCGGCGAACCAGTTGACCCTTTACCAGCAGTTATTAGCGCAACAATCGGTCCTCAAAGACGTGTTGGATAAGTGATGCGCTGGTATTGGTGTTTGGCTTACTCCATAATCGGCTAGTAATGCGACTATGCTCTCAACACAAGGTTATTGTGGAGGATTATGGCCGAGGCTAAGCAGGCAGATGTTTCGTTGAAGCGTGACCCACGCAATGCTTGGTTACGCTTAACATTAAAACGTTCGCAACAGGAAGCGCTGGCATCATCGGCGATGACCGCGACCAGCGACAATTTCTTTAACGCTTTTGCTATTTCTCTTGGTGCCAGTTTATCGCAGATGGGGTGGGTGACTGGCTTACCTCAGTTATTTGGTGCCATCAGCCAGTTACTATCAGTTTGGCTCGCTAGCCATTTCCCTAGACGCCATTTCATTGTAGCTTGTGCCACCTTGCAAGCTATTGGCGTACTCGCAATGGGCTTACTGGCAGCTCTGGCGGGTGAGCACGCCGTCTGGCTGTTCATTCCATTAGCGATGCTGTATCAGAGTTTTTTGAACCTGATCCAACCGCATTGGCGTGCCTGGATGGGGGCTATCGTACCCGCTCGTCGACGGGGAGCCTTCTTTGCGGCGCGCACCCGTTTAACGCAGGTAGCCTCGCTAGCGGTATTTCTGCTGGGGGGCACAGTCCTGAATCTGACCGACTCGTTTGCGATGGCTTGGTTAGGATTTTCGCTGCTGTTTACCGCCGTAGCTTTAGGACGTTTGGTGTCGGCATGGCTGTTGTGGTTGATGCACGATCCAGAGCCGACCACACCTCATGTTCCCGGCGTTTTTATGCAAACACTGCGACAGTTCCGGGAGGCCTGGAAAGATAAAGTCTTTCGGCAGTACAGCTTATTTGTGGCGGGCATGCAGGCCATGGTTGCCATCTCAGCCCCTTTTTTTGCGGTATATATGCTGGAGGAACTGCATTTCAGCTACCTGCAATTTGTGCTGAGCAGTGTCGCGTCAATCCTGACTCAATTTATTACCTTGAACTTCTGGGGCCGTTTCAGTGATCTTTACGGTAACCGGTTAGTGATGATTATCACCTCCTGCATGATCCCTACACTGCCGCTGGTTTGGCTGTTTTCCGATAATTTCTATTACATCCTATTGATCCAGGCTTATTCCGGTATTTCTTGGAGCGGCTTTACCCTGAGTACCGCTAACTATCTGTATGATATCCGACCATTCCGCTCAGACTTTGCTTGTTACGCGGCACTGCAAGCGGCGCTGAGTGCAGGACTGGTATTTGTTGGTGCACTGTGTGGCGGTGTTATCGCCAGTGAGGCAGCCAATTTCTTAAGCTGGAGTGGTTGGTCGCTGAGTAGTCCAATTTTCGTGGTGTTTCTGGTCTCTACCGTGCTACGGGCATTGGTAGCTTTGTGGTTTATTCCTCGCTCTGTGGAGCCAAAACTCAGGCCGCGGCCGCAATTGTTGCAACTGGTATTTCGTATTCGGGGTTTCAATGCCATTTCTGGCGTGGCATTGGACTGGTTGACGGTAGCGAAAAAACGACGTGACTAGCACGCCTTGTTTCAAAATCTATTCATTTTTGTTGAATAAAAACGCAAATGGCGCGCTGTGGTTTGATTAAGTATTTCAGCTTGATACGCTAGGAAAAATTAACATGGAGTTAACAACGTGACGTTTGCTGAAGCTACCGCAGCGTTTGCTTACTATGCCTGGGGGCCGCATATGCTAGTCCTGCTGGTAGGGGGCGGCCTGTTTTTTCTGCTGTATTCCGGTTTTGTGCCATTTCGTTATCTGAAACATGCCATCGATATCGTCCGTGGCAAATATGATGAGCCAAAAGCCGACGGTTATATCAGCCATGCAGGCGCGTTATCCAGCGCAATGGCCGGTACTGTAGGCATGGGTAATATTGGTGGTGTAGCGTTAGCCATTGCTGCCGGTGGACCTGGCGCAATTTTCTGGATGTGGATGAGTGCGCTGGTGGGTATGGCTACTAAGTTTTTTACCTGTACGCTTGCCATCATGTATCGCGGCAAGGATGACACTGGGCAGGTGCAGGGCGGCCCTATGTACATTGTAACGCAGGGACTTGGCGCTAAGTGGAGGCCTCTAGCTGTGTTTTTTGCGGTTGTGGGGATGATAGGAAACGCCCCATTGTTTAACAGTAATCAGTTGGTGCAGATCCTCAAAGAGCAGCTATTTATGGATCCAGGTGCTGCGGCAGCTAGCGGAGAGCAGTTCTGGCTTGAACTTGGCATTGGTACTGGTGTCATGTTGCTGGTAGCTAGCGTGGTGTTGGGTGGTATTACCCGTATCGCTGCTGTGGCGATGCGACTGGTCCCGACCATGATCCTGATTTATGTTGCCTGTGCCGTATATGTCTTGATTAGTCACCTGAGTGAAGTCCCGCATTATCTGGCAATGATTATTGAAGATGCTTTTTCGATAAATTCAGTGGCTGGGGGCTTGTTAGGGACGATGTTGATTGGCGTAAAACGGGCAGCGTTTTCCAACGAGGCTGGCATCGGCACTGAAGTGATGGCGCACGGCAGTGCGCGGACAGCGGAGCCGGTGAAGGAAGGGTTGGTAGCGATGCTGGGGCCTGCAATTGATACCTTGCTGGTGTGTACTGCTACGGCGCTGATCATCCTGATTTCGGGTGTCTGGCGTTATGGTGGTATTGATGGCATTAGTCTTTCCAGCGCCGCGTTTGCGAGTACCATCCCGGGGATTGGTCCGTATTTATTAATGATGTGCGTCTTCTTTTTTGCAATTACGACGATTTTTACCCAAGCATTTTATGGCAGTCAATGTTTCCGTTTTCTGTTTGGCAGTCGTTACCTGCGTTATTACCTTTACTGTTATCTGGCAGCTATCTTATTTGCAGCGACAACCAGCTTAGGGAATGTGGTGAACATTATCGATGGTGCCTATGCGTTGATGGCGATACCCACGATGTTGTCTGCGTTACTTTTAGCTCCCAAAGTGAAAGTGGCGGCAAGGGATTACTTTTCCCGACTCGCCAGCAAGGGCATGATGTAGCTTATTGCTTCGTATGACGTTATCTGTTTAAGATCTGCGGCTGTTTGGGGTAAGTCTGCCGGAGTAACTATGACCACTATCCACCACCCAGATTATGACTGGGTGCTGTTCGATGCTGATGACACGCTGTTTAACTTCGATGCGGAGCGAGGATTACGGCTGATGTTCTCCCGCTATGGGGTGGATTTTGGCCCGGCTGAATTTGCTGATTACTCAGCGGCAAATGTGCCTTTGTGGCAGGCTTATCAAGCGCAGCAGATTGATGCAGAAACACTGCAAAGCCGCCGTTTTGCTGCTTGGGGGCAGCGATTGGGCGTGGCGCCGTTGCGATTAAACCAACAGTATCTGTTGGCGATGGCTGACATATGTGAAATGTTGCCTGGCGCGAATGAACTGCTGCGCTGCCTGCAAGGGCGTGCCAAGCTCGGCATTGTCACTAACGGTTTTTCAGCATTACAACGTATCCGCTTGGAGAAAGTCGGGTTAACTGAATTAATCGATGTGCTGGTGATTTCCGAAGAAGTTGGCACACCTAAACCGGAGAAAGCGATCTTCGAGCATGCGTTGACGCAAATGAACCACCCGCAACGAACGCGAGTGCTGATGGTTGGCGATAATCCCCATACCGATGTACAGGGCGGCTTGAATGCGGGATTACACACCTGCTGGCTCAATTGCCATGGGGTGGCTCGACCGGCGGGGATAGACCCTCATTATGAAGTCAAGTCATTACCTGAGTTGCAGCAGTTACTTTGTCGTGCCGCTTAAACATGACAATAAAAAGGCGCTATTAGCGCCTTTTTATTGCGAACAACGTAGTCGTTTATTTGCTACCGCCAGACGCCATCTGTTCTGCGGTGTATTCCATCTTCTGATGGTTTTTACCCATAGCTGCCGCTACTTCAGGTGGCATGTAGTTTTCGTCATGCTTTGCCAATACTTCGGTCGCTTGCAGTTTCCCTGGGGCAACCAGCACCCCTTGGGCAACAACACCCTGACCTTCACGGAACAGATCCGGCAACAGATCGTCATAGGTGACTGTCACTTGGCCGCCGTTGGCGTCGTGTACAGCAAAGCTTACATCTAAACTTTTAGGATCCCTGACCACAGAGCCTTCTGTGACCATGCCACCAATACGAATACGGTCACCGATTTCTGGTTTTACACCAGTATCGACTTTGCCATTGATGATCTCAGAAGGCGTATAGAACAGGTTAAGGTTAGAGTTCAGTGCGTACAGCAGCAAAGAGGCCACTGCTGCAACGCCGCCTACCAGCGCACTGGCGAGTACTAATCTCTTTTTGCGTCTTGAGTTCACTGTTTGTTACTCCGATGTTGCGCCAAACGTTCTTCACGCTGGACCTTTGCTGCTATCTCTTTCAGTACCCGACTTTTACGAGTGATACAGAAACCAATCAATATGCCCAATGAACCATAAGCTATACCGTAGGACAGCCACACGTAGAAGGCATAACCTCCCATGTGGAAAAAATCTGCTACGGACTGGAATTGTGCTTGCATCATTTGACTCCTTCAGCTTGTGCCAGTTCCCTTACCCACGGGCGCATACCGTTACGTGCCAAGATTTCTGCACGGAAGCGTACCAAACTCAATGCGGCAATCATCACCCCAAAGCCTAGAATGTTGATCACCAGTGGTACCAGCATATCGGGTGGCATGGCAGTTTTACCGGTCATTTTGATAGAGCCCTGATGCAGAGAGTTCCACCAATCCACAGAATACTTAATTATAGGAATATTAATTACACCTACTATAGCCAAAATACCAGCAGCCCGGGCAGCTAATACTTTATCTTCAAACGAAGCATAGAGCGAGATCACACCCAGATACAGAAATAGCAGCACTAACTCAGATGTCAGACGTGCATCCCATACCCACCAGGTGCCCCACATCGGTTTACCCCAAGTGGAACCAGTGACCAGCGCAATAAAAGTAATGACCGCGCCAACCGGGGCAATGGAAGCCGCCATCCAGTCAGCCAATTTGATTTGCCAAACGAGACCTACGAACGCCGCAATGGCCATGCCGATATAAGCACTCATCGACATAGAGGCCGCTGGCACATGCACAAAGATAATGCGATAACTGTCGCCCTGTTGGTAATCCGTTGGTGAAAACACCATGCCCCAAATAGTGCCAGTAAGCAGCATTAAAGTGGCAAGAATAGATAACCAAGGAATGAATTTCCCGGCCAACTGGTATGCCCTCTGGGGCTCAGCGTAAGGATGTAACCATTTCCACATATCAGTTTGTACTCACACGTAATGAGGCGCCAATGGCAAAGGGCGCCAAAACCAAGGATCCGACCAGCAGAGCGGCAATAATCGCCAACTGACCATCATAGGGTTGTTTAGTTGCGGCAAACTCTATCGCGCCAGTGGCAAAAATCAACACTGGAATATATAGCGGTAGGATTAACAAACTCAGTAGCACCCCGCCTTTACGCAGTCCTACTGTCAGTGCCACACCAATGGCACCTAGTAGACTTAACACTGGAGTTCCCAATAATAGGGTTTCAATCAGTGCGGGATAAGCATTGCTGTCCATATGCAGCAATACTGCCAATAATGGAGCAACAATGATCAACGGCACACCGGTCAACAGCCAGTGTGCAAGCACTTTAGACAACACCAGCAATTGCAATGGCTGAGGGCTTAACAGCATCTGTTCTAGGCTACCATCGACAAAATCGGCCTTGAACAGTCGTTCCAGCGACAACATTGAGGCTAGCAAAGCGGCGACCCAGATAATCCCCGGTGCTACCCGGCTGAGAATTTTGGCTTCGGAGCCTATCCCCAATGGAAATAAGGTCACGACGATAATAAAGAACAGCAACGGGTTGAAAATATCACCGCGATGACGCACGGCAATCTTTAGGTCGCGCTGGAGCAGGGTGAAAAATGCCTGAGTGTAACTGATGCCTCTGTTCATCTTATTCCCTATACGAACCGATAATCCAAGCGGATTTTGCGTAATCTGTCATCGGAGATGATGCCCATATCCTGGTGCGTGGTGAGAATGACACAACCGCCATTATTGGCATGGGCAATGAACAATTCTTCAAGTTCTGCCACCCCTTTTTTGTCAATAGCCGTAAAGGGTTCATCCAAAATCCAGATTTTACAATCGGTATGCCACAAGCGAGCCAGTGCTGTACGACGATGTTGACCAGCAGACAAATGCCCTGCCAAGGCGTCTTCAAAACCGGTAAGGTTAACCTTTGCCAGAATCTCTCTTGGATCAAACTGAGCGTAGCCACTGATCCTTAAGTTGAAGTTAAGGTTCTCTTCTGCAGTCAGCTCACTTTTGACGCCAGCAAGATGCCCGAGATACAGCAGAGCTTCATTGAATTCATCGCGGCAACGGACGATGGGTTCTCCTTGAAATAGCACTTCTCCACCATAGGGGCGGGAGAGGCCGGCAAGGATCCGCAGCAGGCTGGTTTTGCCCGCACCGTTGGGGCCTTCAATCTGCACAATATCGCCACCGTTGATCTCGAAACTGAGATCATCAAACAGAACCCGCTCTTCACGGATACAAGTGAGGTGGCTTGCAGACAGTAATGGTGGGTTGGATTGTGCTGTCACTTAGCCCTCGATAAACATGCACTTCTGAACGCCAATGATCCTAACATAAAGCAACAATTGGGTTTACATCTGCTTTTGATTAAGTTTCAGCAATTTGATGCGCTTCCAATAAAAGGGATCTTTTGGGAACTTTTTCATGAGTGATTAATATATTAGTGATTTATAAAACTTTATCTGTTAAGCCATTGTAAGATGAGAGTCAGCTCACAAAAAGATGTGTTTCCAGATACTTTGATGTAGGCTGATGGGGCATTGAACAAAAAGTCTGCCACTTTACATAAGGCAGCTGTGTACTTGATAAGTCTTTGCTTTAGGAACGAAGTTTATGAAAAAGATAGTTATCACTGCCGCACTTGCTGCGCTGAGTTTCGCGGCCAGCGTTTCAGCTCAAGACGGCGAAGCAGTCTATAACAAGTCCTGTATGTTTTGTCATGCTAGTGGCGTGGGTGGCGCGCCAAGGGCGCATCAGGAAGCTGCCTGGAAGTCATTGATGGATAAAGGCATGGATAGTTTGCTCAAGAGTGTCAAAGACGGTAAGGGCAATATGCCTGCTGGTGGAATGTGTAGCAGTTGCTCGGATGAAGAGTTTAAACAGGCCATTGACTTTATGGCGAAGAAAAAATAACGCAATCTAATCAATAAAAAACCGGCGAATGCCGGTTTTTTATTTTCGGTGAAAATGGTTACTTCACTTCAGTATCCAATACCAGCGAGCCGTTACCACCAACATCTACACTGGCTATTTTGCCTTGCAGATCGCCCGTTTGTGGTTTCACATTGCCATGCTTGGACAGCACTGCGATGATCTCAACCGCTTTAGTGTCGCTCAGCTTAACATTGCCGCCCATATTGGTGGAATCATCTAGCGTCACCGTAACCGGTAAGGCCTTAGCGCTGACTTTGGTTGCGGCCACGGGTACACTTGGGCCTTCGGTTGGCCTGGCAAAGACAAACACCATATCTGTGCTACTGACCTTAGCTGCTAGCTCCGGAGCCACAGAAACCTGAACAGTCACCTTTCCTGCACTGGCTGATTGGGTTGCGGCAGTATTTTCAGCAGGTTGTTCTTGCTTCAACTTATTATGGGTAGCGTCATTTGGCATGGCTGTAGTATCGCCCTGCATACGCATTTTGGCGGTGTTAACTGCATCAATTAGCGCCGCTCTGTCAACATCGTTGCGATCACTATCAAGGATGATCTGCCAGCTATCGATGGCTTTCTGATAGTCAGCAGTGTAAAAAGCGTTCATCCCAACCAACAATAAGGTGGAAGGATCTTTGGGATCCAATTTCAGCGACTGATCAATCAGCGACTGTACAATTGGGATCATCTGCTGACCCGCTTTGTAATAAAGTGCGGTAGCTTTCGGACCGAGCAGTTCGGCGTGTACGCCAACCAGATCCATCACTTTATCAAAGGCCTGTACCGCTTTATCGTACTCACCGGCAGAGATATAAGCGTGACCAAGACTAAACCATGCCTGGCTGTCATCTGGCTGACTTTGTACGGCCGCTTCTAGCATCTCTACGCGTTTAGCCATCAGTTGCTCAGGTGTCATCCCCGCATGCGGGTTCGCCGGCGAGGCTTTCACGGTTTCAACTTCTTGGTAAGCACCCAAATGGTAATAGGCATAACCTGCAAGTCCTAAAACTGCGACTGACATCAGGCTTGGCCACAGTAGACCTCTAGGTTTGGTTGATACTTCGAGTGTTTCATCTTTCGCTTGCTTCATATCTTGCAGCAGGCTGATTTCGAGCTCTTTTTTCAGAGAGTCAAATTCCTGTTCATCCAGTAAGCCCTCACTGTGTTCTTTTTCCAGTGTCGCCAGGCGTTCGTTGAACAGTTCCAGATTGGTTTTTTTACGTACTTCAGTTTCACCCGCTTCCAGGAGTTTTTTCTGGCGGAAATGCGGGATCCAGATCAGCGCTAAACTGATCAACACAACGATTGCGATGAAAATCCAGAATGTGGTCATTATTGTATTTCACTTTGGTTGGAGATAAAGCGGAAAGTCGCCTACCGCAAGCCTTGAGCGCAAATTATACGTAAAGATGTTTCATTGAACAGTAATATAACCATAGTCTTAACGGTTAAAGGCGATAGTTGGGGTTTGGTTCACAGTTCCAATTCACCACTAAAAAAGTTATGAAACTTATATGAGTAACCTCTGTCACAGCAAAGAGTCGTGTCTGATATATGAAGAAAATCCGGGCGTTGCAACAGAATGAGAGCCGTCACCCAGATTTCGCGCAAAGAGGCAGACAGGAACAAAAGCAAATACTAAAATGAGCCAAAGCTCAAATAAGATATTCTAGTTAATAAAGTATTATTTTTTATATTATTCATTAGCTTAGGTTTTTTATCCCTAAGTTGTGTGTGAGGCCGTTATTCCTTTAGGGAATGATGCGGAACGTAGAACCGAGGAAAAACCATGATTCCAGAACTTGGACATCTTTCAATGATAATCGGGCTAGCATTTGCGGTTTTGCTTGCCACTGTGCCATTGATCGGTGTTGCCCGAAAAGACCAGTACTTGGTGCGCTATGCTTGGCCACTTAGTTACGGTATGACCTTATTTATTCTTCTTGCTGTTGTTTCTCTGGCATACAGCTTTGCAGTGGATGATTTCTCAGTTGCTTATGTGGCACATCATTCCAATTCAGAATTGCCGATCTTCTTTAAGATTGCGGCAGTCTGGGGCGGGCATGAAGGGTCGCTGTTGTTCTGGGTATTTGCATTGTCCATCTGGACCTCGTCAGTGGCCTTTTTCAGTAAAGGGTTAGAAGAGGTATTTACCGCCCGTGTATTGGCCATTTTGGCCGTTATCGTGATTGGTTTCAGTCTATTCATGTTACTGACTTCCAGCCCGTTTGAGCGCTTGTCTCCAGCGCCGATGGAAGGCCGTGACCTTAACCCGATGTTGCAGGATGTAGGCCTGATTTTCCATCCTCCTATGCTGTATCTCGGTTATGTTGGATTCTCGGTGAGTTTCGCCTTTGCTATTGCAGCATTGATGAGTGGACGTCTTGACTCTGCCTGGGCACGCTGGACTCGCCCATGGACGCTTGCCGCCTGGATTTTTCTGACCGGTGGCATTGCTTTGGGGTCTTGGTGGGCGTACTACGAACTGGGCTGGGGTGGCTGGTGGTTCTGGGATCCGGTAGAAAATGCCTCCTTTATGCCTTGGTTAGTCGGTACTGCACTGTTGCATTCACTGATCGTGACTGAAAAGCGCGGCGCGTTCCGTAACTGGACCGTGCTGTTGTCGATTTTTGCATTTTCACTGAGTCTGCTCGGTACCTTTATCGTACGTTCTGGCGTGTTGACTTCAGTGCATTCATTCGCTGCTGACCCCAGTCGCGGTATGTTCATTCTGTTGTTACTTGGTCTGACTATCGGTGGCTCGTTGACCCTATTCGCCTTCCGTGCCAGTGAAATGAGCAGTCCGGCTCGGTTTGAATTACTGTCCAAAGAAACCATGCTGCTGGTCTGTAACGTGCTGCTGACAGTTGCCGCGGGTACAGTGCTGCTGGGGACTCTCTATCCGCTGCTGATCGATGCACTGCATATGGGGAAAATTTCTGTTGGACCTCCATACTTCAACGCCGTATTTGTACCCTTGGCTCTAGCCTTGTTTGCCTTTATGGGCATCGGCCCGAATATTCGCTGGAAGAAAGCTAAGCCGGGTGAGTTGCAGCGTCAATTGCTGCTCCCTGCTGCGGTAGCGTTGCTGTTCGGCGTTGCCATGCCATTTGTGATTGATGGTAAGTTTAACGCTTGGGTAATGTTTGGTTTGGGTTTGGCACTTTGGGTATTGTTGTCTACGCTGCGGGCGGCATACAACATAGCTAAACCGACGAACGACGCTGAACTGAGTCTGGCCCGTATTGGTCGTAGCCAGTTGGGAATGCTGATTGCACACTTTGGTATTGCCGTGTCAGTGGTTGGTGCCACTATGGTGTCTAACTACTCCCAGGAAAAAAGCGTGCGTATGGGGCCGGGGATCAGTCAGGAATTAGCTGGGTATACTTTCCACTATTTGGAAACCAAAGACGTGGTAGGTCCTAACTACACCGCTAAACAAGGGCAAGTGCGCGTGACCAAAGATGGTAAAGAAGTGGCCTTCTTGAAACCGGATCGTCGTATCTACAACGTACGTACTATGGATATGACTGAAGCGGGCATTGATTGGGGCTTCTTCCGTGACCTGTATATTACTATGGGTGATCCAGTTAGCAGCTCTGAGTTTGCGGTGCGCCTCAACTATAAACCATTTGTACGCTGGTTATGGTTCGGTGGTGTATTCATGATGATTGGCGGGCTGTTTGCCGCTTCCGATAAACGCTATCGTGCAAAGCAGAAAGTGGCCGATGCAGTAGCAAGTGATAAAAAAGCCAGTCTGGCATCTGCCTGAGACGGATAGTTTGAATATGAAGAAGTTAATACTCTTTATTCCACTGGTGTTGTTTCTGGTGATGGGGATTTTCTTGTACCGTGGGCTGTACTTGAATCCACAACAGTTGGATTCGGCCCTGGAAGGTAAACCTGTACCAGAATTCCGCCTGTCGAAGCTGGAAGACGCTAAGACCATGATCTCCAACCATGACCTTAAGGGGCAGGTGTATATCATGAATGTTTGGGCAACTTGGTGCCCTAGCTGTAAGTATGAACACCCGTATTTGCTGCAGTTGGCACGGCAGAATATCGTGCCAATCTACGGTATTAACTACCGGGATCAGCGTGGTTTGGCGGTGCAGGAACTGACACGTCAGGGTGACCCTTATACACTCAATATCTTTGACCCGGATGGTAAACTTGGGCTGGATCTTGGCGTTTATGGCGCACCGGAAAGTTTCATTGTTGACCACAATGGTATCATCCGCTTCCGTTATGCCGGACCGGTAGATATGCGCGTCTGGAATGAAACCATTTACCCGCTGGTGAAACAGTTGCAGCAAGAAGCGGCAACTGCCCAGCAGGGAAATGCAACACAAGGAAAAGCGTCATGAAAGCATTGCTGAAAATATTGACAAGCGCAGTGCTGGCATTCGGCGTCGCTTATCAGGTGTCAGCAACCCCGGTTGACACCTATCAGTTCAAGAATGAAGCCAACCAAGAACATGCCATGCAATTGGCTCGCAGCTTGCGTTGTCCACAGTGTCAAAATCAGGATATTGTGGACTCCAACTCGCCAGTGGCCAAAGATCTGCGTATGGAAGTGTACAAAATGGTCGATGCGGGTAAGAGTGACAGCGAGATTATCGAATTCATGACCAGTCGTTATGGCGAGTTCGTGCTGTACAAACCGCGTCTGGAAACCAAAACCTACATTCTGTGGTTAGGTCCGGTTGCCTTACTGTTGTTTGGTGCTTTGGTGGCATTTATCTTTATCCGCAAACAGCGCAGCCATGCTGAAAAACCAGCCGAGTTATCGGCGGAAGAGCAGCAGCAACTGGCTGAATTGTTGAAGCAACATAAATGAAGTTGCTGCAATCTGCGCTACTCCTAGGATTGTCACTGCTGGCATTTGCTGGCAGTGCCAATCCTGATACTTCGCCTAAATCAATGGTGAAGGCGAATCCCGATTCTACTGTTGATAAGATCAATATTCTCGCTCATGGTTTCCCGCTGAAGCCAGTTCCTTTCACTGACGCTCAAGGGAATAGCCATGATTTTGCACAATACCGCGGGAAAATAGTGCTTATCAATATGTGGGCCACTTGGTGTCCGCCTTGTGTACGGGAACTGCCTGCATTGCAGCGTTTCGGTAAGAAATTCGATCCAAGTAAATTTGCTTTTCTACCCATTTCGATCGATCAAGGTGGAAAACAGCAGGTAGTGCCTTTCTTGTCCTCGTTGGGAATGCCAGAATTTGACAGTTTCTATGATCCCGAGATGGCACTGGATGCTATTTTCCCGCTAGATACCATTCCTGCCACCTTTATTCTTGATGGCAATGGCACTTTAATTGCGTTTGTGCGTAGTTTTGTTGACTGGGATGATCCCAAGGCCGAAACACTCATCAATACCTTTATCGAAAAAGAACAGCAGCGCCAGACTGAAGCTAACGCCGAAGTAAAATCTTCCTAAACACCACAAAGATCCGATAAAAAGATCGTTTTTGTCTAAAAGATCGGCAAGCGATCTTTTTTCTTTAAATTCCCTCTTGCACAAAAGATTAAGCACCCTATAATGCGCACCCACTGACACGGCAACAGCGAAGCGCTGGCGGTGTTGCAGGCAAGGCTGCGAAGCTGAATTGTCTGGGCGAAAAAAGATTGGCGCAAGCCACTTGACGCCAAGTTGGGGTGGTGTAGAATGCACGTCCCTGTTCGGAGATAAGCCCGAACAACGCTCTTTAACAATTGATGAGAC
>NZ_JAFNJD010000047.1:0-38339 GCF_017368415.1 Shewanella sp. 4t3-1-2LB | reverse complement strand
ATTTAATAGCAGCCAGAACAGTAATGACTAGTACTATCAATAAAATTATCGTCAGGATCTTATCTATTGAAAGAAAAGATGAAAAACGGCGGGGAGCAACACACCTATTCAATTGGCGTTTGCCATAAAAAATGAACATTGAGGTGAAGTCGCCTTTCACTTGGTCTTAAGACTCAATTTTCCTCACTTCAGCGGCTTATAAAGTAATCCACTTTACATAACAATATGAATTTAATGAATTTTAACTCTTACACAAAACACACAAAAAGGGCGGGTATTAAATTTACCCGCCCTTATTCATCAGAAAAAAATTATATAATGGATACTAGCCAACATTGACTCTGGCATTACGGAACATTCGCATCCAGGGGCTATCTTCTCCCCAATCGTCTGGGTGCCAGGAGTTCGCCACAGTACGAAAAACCCGTTCAGGGTGCGGCATCATAATAGTGACCCGGCCATCTTGAGAAGAAATGCCAGCCAATCCTGCTGGAGAACCATTGGGGTTTTGTGGGTAACGTGTGGCTATCTCGCCGGCACCGGTTACATAACGCAATGCCACCGTACCACTTTGCTCAGCCAGTTGCTGAGCACCGCTAGAGACAAATTCAGCGCGGCCTTCGCCGTGAGAAACAGCAATCGGCATCCTAGAGCCACTCATGCCGCTAAAAAACAATGAAGGACTGTGTTGTATTTCCACCAAGCTGAAACGCGCCTCAAAGCGCTCTGAACGGTTACGGACGAAACGTGGCCATAGCTCAGCCCCAGGAATGATTTCTCTGAGATTAGACAGCATCTGACAACCGTTACAAACGCCGAGCGTAAAACTATCTTCACGAGCAAAGAACTGACTGAATTCATCTCTGGCGCGGGCGTTGAACAGAATTGACTTAGCCCAGCCCTCACCTGCTCCCAACACGTCACCATAAGAGAAGCCACCGCAGGCCACCAGTCCTTGGAACTGTTGCAGTTTGGTGCGACCCGAAAGCACATCCGACATATGCACATCAACACTTTCAAAACCAGCCCGATCAAAAGCCGCCGCCATTTCAGTCTGGGAGTTGACTCCCTGTTCACGCAGGATGGCCATTTTAGGTGCAATGCCTTTGAGAACGTAAGGCGCAGCAACATCTTCCTGTGGATCGAATCCCAGCTTAACGGTAAGGCCAAGATCTGTCGCATCTTGTTTCAGTGCAAACTCTTCGCTGGCGCATTCCGGATTATCGCGTAGCGCTTGCATACGATAAGTGGTTTCAGACCACAACGTACGCAATTCGGTACGCGTGGCACTGAAGACTTCGCGGGAACCGTCAGAAAAACGCAGCACATCCTCTTGATTTATTACCGCGATTGGCAGGCAATTTACGCCTGCCGACTGATAAGCCTGCACAATCTCTGCAACATCTGCAACGGCGACTTGTACCACAGCACCAAGTTCTTCATTAAACAAGCGAGCAATATCACTGCCAGGCAAAGCACTCAGATCTACATCCAAGCCAGTGTGACCAGCAAAAGCCATCTCAGCCAATGTCACAAACAAACCGCCATCACTACGATCGTGATAGGCAATCAACTTGCGGTCAGCAACCAGTGCTTGCGTCACATTGAAGAAACCTTTAAGGACGGCAGCACTGTCGACATCAGGCGCCTTGTCTCCCAACTCGCCAAACACTTGCGCTAAACAGGAACCACCCAAACGTTGCTGACCATTAGCGACATCCAACAGCAGCAATGTGGTTTCACCTTTGTCATTGCGCAGCTGCGGTGTCACAGTATTACGAATATCACGCACGGCTGCGAACGCAGAAATAATCAGCGATAACGGTGCAGTAACCGCTTTCTTACCTTCACCATCCTCCCAAGCCGTTTTCATCGACATGGAGTCTTTACCAACGGGAATGGTTAATTCCAATTCTGGGCACAGCTCTTCACCTACGGCTTTGACTGCCGCATAAAGACCCGCATCTTCCCCCGGATGACCCGCTGCGGCCATCCAGTTAGCAGAAAGCTTAATGCGGCGCAAATCACCAATATCCGCCCCAGCAATATTGAGCAGTGATTCTGCCACCGCCATCCGTGCTGATGCAGCATAATCCAGCAATGCCAACGGTGTACGTTCACCAATTGACATGGCTTCGCCAGCATAAGTATCAAAAGTTGCCGCAGTCACCGCGCAATCAGCAACCGGCACCTGCCAGGGGCCGACCATCTGATCGCGATTGACCAAACCGGTTACCGTGCGATCGCCAATAGTAATGAGAAAAGTTTTGTCCGCGACAGTGGGTAAACTCAGCACCCGTTTAACTGCTTCCGTGACTTGGATTTGGCTCTTATCTAATGGTTTGCCATGCGCCTGCATGCTACTAACATCGCGGCTCATCTTAGGAGCTTTACCTAAGAGAACTTCCAGTGGCAAATCAATCGGTTTGTTGTCGAAATGGGTGTCATTTAAGCTCAGATGTTGTTCGGCAGTAGCTTCACCTACCACCGCAAACGGCGCGCGTTCACGCTCACAAATAGCCGCGAATACCGCCAGTTTTTCTGCGGCGACAGATAATACATAACGTTCCTGAGATTCGTTACACCAGATCTCCAACGGACTCATACCGGGTTCGTCTGATGGCACATTACGCAGCTCAAACTTGCCGCCACGCCCGGCATCACTGACCAGTTCAGGGAACGCGTTGGATAATCCCCCCGCCCCCACATCATGGATAAATTGGATGGGATTGTCGTCACCCAATTGCCAGCAGCGATCAATCACTTCCTGACAACGGCGCTCCATTTCTGGGTTATCACGCTGTACCGAAGCAAAATCCAAGTCTGCGCTGGATTGTCCAGAAGCCATAGATGATGCCGCACCGCCACCAAGGCCAATATTCATTGCCGGCCCACCCAGAACGATTAGCTTGGCACCGAGCGAAATCTCGCCTTTTTGTACGTGTTCTTCACGGATATTACCCAAACCACCAGCCAGCATGATTGGCTTATGATAACCGCGGACTTCCACGCCATTGTGGCTGTTCACCTGTTGCTCATATGTGCGGAAATAGCCCAATAACGCCGGACGTCCAAATTCGTTGTTAAATGCCGCGCCGCCCAACGGGCCATCAATCATAATGTCAAAAGCACTGACAATACGTTCAGGCTTGCCATAGTGGCCTTCCCATGGCTGCACAAATCCTGGGATCCTCAGGTTAGAAACACTGAAACCAGTCAAACCCGCTTTCGGTTTTGAGCCACGGCCGGTAGCCCCCTCATCACGGATTTCGCCGCCAGATCCAGTTGCCGCACCAGGGAAGGGACTGATCGCCGTTGGATGGTTATGGGTTTCCACCTTCATCAGAATGTGCACTGGCTCGGTGTGATAGCGGTAAACCCCATCGGCATCAGGGAAAAAACGCCCGGCCTCACAGCCAGTCATGACTGCCGCATTGTCTTTGTAGGCCGATAACACGTGTTCCGGGGTTTTCTCAAAAGTATTTTTGATCATCTTAAACAGCGACTTGGGCTGAACTTCGTTATCAATTGTCCAGTCAGCGTTAAAGATTTTATGGCGGCAATGCTCGGAGTTTGCCTGCGCAAACATCATCAATTCAATATCGTTAGGATTACGCCCCAGTTTGACAAAATTCTTCACCAGATAATCGATTTCATCATCGGCCAGCGCCAACCCCAGTTGCCGGTTAGCAATCTCTAAAGCACGTCGACCTTCGGCAAGAATATTGACGCTAACTACCGGCTTAGGCGCCGCTTTCTGAAACAGGCAGGATGCAGCCGTAAAACCGTCCAACACTACTTCCGTCATGCGATCATGTAACAATGCCGTCAGTTGTTGCTGTTGCTCGGCATTTAATTCTTGAGATTGCACATAGTACGCTATACCCCGTTCAAGACGTTTTATCTGCTTCAGACCGCAGTTATGGGCAATATCAGTCGCTTTAGAAGACCAAGGAGAAATGGTGCCAGGACGCGGCGTCACAAACAGCAACTGGCCCTGAGGTTCATGGGACTCGATCACCGGCCCATATGTGAGGAGCTGTTCCAACTGTGTTCTAGCGTCGTCAGTCAATGATTCTGGCACATCGACCAAATGAATATATTCTGCGTAAATATCCTTGACTGGCAGCCCTGAGGTACTGCAGGCTTGCAACAATTTTCGCACTCTGAAAGCAGAGAGTGCCGGGGCTCCGCGGATGATTTCCATCACGTCTTATCACCTTATTAGATAGGATTACAGGGTCAGAAGTGGCGCTATTATAGGGAAATATCGGGGGTAAATCACCTCGCAGTTTGCGCAATTAACCGCCATATATGGTATAAACTTATTCAATAAGAGGAACATAGCGTTCAGCTCACCAAACAACGCTCAAGATTGTTTGAAATGCAAACGCCATCGTTGAGGCAACAGGCTGAAATGTAGGAGTAAATTGTCCGGCAGCTGGATGTACTGCCTAAGTTGATGACAACTACAGCCAAGAGCTCAATTAGCCACTACTAATGAAAAAACTGACTGCTGTTTTCACCGCGATTCTGTTACTGGCAGGTTGCCAGAAATTGCCTATGGCAGAAACACCACCACAGACGCCTCCTGGTCAGTTTGAGACGCTGCGGGTGGGTACGCTTTATGGCCCACAGATTTATGTTGCTTCCCCCCGAGGTGACAGCGGTTTCGATTATGAACTGGCGTCACGCTTTGCTGATTTTATCAATAAACCTTTGGAAATGGTGCCTTATGGCAGTATCCATGAACTCTATCAAGCATTAGATGAAGGGCAGATAGATCTGATTGCCGCCGGTCTGGGAGATACCGAAACGCGTCGCAACCAATTCCGCTTGAGCCCCCCGCTATATCATGTGAACCAATTGCTGGTGTATCGTGAAGGTAGTCAGATCCCGGCAGATTTAAACAATCTCGCGGAACCACTGCAAGTGGTTGCAGACTCATCCTTTGTTGAAACGCTGGAAGACCTCAAACCTGAATATCCGTCGCTACAGTGGCAGGAAGTCAATGACAAAGATAATGAGGAACTGCTGTCGATGATTGCCAGTGGCGAGTTGCAATATACTATTGCGGACTCCACCAGTCTGGAAATTAATCGCCGCTTTTTACCGGAACTACGTGCCAGCTTGGTGCTCAAGGAACAACAACCGGTAGTATGGCTTCTGCCCACCAGCAACAGCGATTCGCTGATGAGCGAACTATTGCGCTTCTGGCATCAAGAAAAACGCGACGGCACCCTCGACCATCTGGTGGAAAAGTACTTCGGTCACGTCAAACGTTTTGACTATGTTGATACCCGCGCGTTTATCCGTGCAGTGAAATTTCGTTTACCGCATTTTGAGCAATGGTTCAAAAGCTACGCGGGTGAACTAGACTGGCGTAAATTGGCGGCCACCAGTTACCAGGAATCACACTGGAATCCGCGAGCTCGCTCACCCACAGGTGTCCGCGGCATGATGATGCTAACCATACCAACAGCGCAACAACTCGGAGTCGATGATCGACTTGATCCTCAACAAAGTATTCGTGGCGGCGCGGAATATTTGGCAACTATTCTGGAGACATTGCCGGCATCAATTCCAGATGAAGAGCGGATGTGGTTCGCCTTGGCCTCCTACAATGTTGGCTTCGGGCATGTAGAAGACGCACGTATACTGGCTGAAAAACTCGGGAAAAACCCTAGTGCCTGGAAGGATGTCAAACAGGTACTACCGCTCTTGCAAAAACGTAAGTATTATCAGCAAACCAAGTACGGTTACGCCCGCGGCAGTGAAGCGGTGCAGTATGTGGATAACATCCGCCGTTATTACGACACCTTGGTATGGTTGGACAATCAACAGAGTCAGCAGGCTTTAGCGGATAATAACAGTGGTGAGTTGAACGATAATGAAATCCCTGCCGCTGTTACTGAGCCGGACGCGGCAGTACAACCGCGTTAATGACTTGTGATATCAGTTCACTGAAGTCACTAGCGATAGCAGCAATAACCTGCTAAGTTGGATGCGAATTTATTATCAGGAACGCCAATGAAAGCAGGTTCAATCAACCGCAACGCCGCGCACAGAAGACGTCTTATCAAGAAAGTCCACCGTAAACGTATTTTTGCCCGCGAGCGGCTATTCTCTGGTTTCTACTATATTAATCAGCATCATCATAGTTGCCCGATTTCAGCAATTTCTTTTCCTGGCGACGACGCCGAAAAAAACTGCTGAGCAGCTCACCGCATTCCGTTGCCATTACACCTCCCGTTACCAGCACTTGATGGTTGAACAGTGGCTGCTGCAACAGATCCAACACTGAGCCAGCTGCGCCAGTTTTGGGATCGGCTGCACCGTAAACCAAACGCCCTACCCGGCTATGCACCATGGCACCGGCGCACATGGCACAAGGTTCCAACGTCACATATAAGGTGGTATTCAGTAAACGATAGTTCTGCAATATTTGACCGGCCTGCCGCAAGCAGAGAATTTCTGCATGACCGCAAGGATCGTGACTACCAATAGGCTGGTTACGACCACTGGCAATCAACTGATTATCTCTGACCAATACCGCGCCCACCGGTACTTCTCCGGCAACTTCAGCTTCCTTGGCCAGTATCAGCGCCTGTTGCATCCAATAGTTGTCATCCAATTGCTCTGTCATAGCGACTCATGTAGTTTGGGTTTCACAAAACAAAGAGCGCCGCAGCGCTCTTTGAAAATCATACCGATAATACTATCGGCATTATTCCCACTCGATAGTAGCCGGTGGCTTGCCGGAGATATCGTAAACCACGCGGGAGATACCGTCGATTTCATTGATGATACGATTAGACACCCGCCCCAGAAAATCGTATGGCAGATGTGCCCAGTGTGCAGTCATAAAATCGATGGTTTCCACTGCGCGCAGTGATACCACCCAATCATATTTACGGCCATCGCCCATCACACCAACAGAACGTACTGGCAGGAACACGGTGAATGCCTGGCTGACTTTCTGATATAAGTCAGCTTTGTGCAGCTCTTCAATGAAGATAGCATCGGCGCGGCGCAGCAAGTCGCAGTATTCTTTTTTCACTTCACCCAGTACCCTAACCCCTAAACCAGGTCCCGGGAATGGATGACGGAACAGCATATCGTATGGCAGTCCTAGTTCAAGACCAATACGGCGCACTTCATCTTTAAACAGTTCACGCAACGGCTCAACCAGACCCAGTTCCATATCTTCCGGCAAACCGCCTACATTATGGTGAGACTTGATCACATGCGCCTTACCGGTTGCACTGCCAGCAGATTCAATCACATCTGGATAGATGGTGCCTTGGGCCAACCATTTAGCATTAACGCGTTTCGAGGCTTCTTCGTCGAAGATCTCCACGAATACTCGGCCAATAATCTTGCGCTTAGCTTCAGGATCGCTCACCCCTTTTAACGCATCTAGGAAACGGGTTTCGCCCGCAACGTGGACAATGTTCAGGCCAAAATGGTCACCAAACATTTCCAGCACCTGCTCAGCTTCATTGAGGCGCAGTAAACCGTTGTCCACAAATACGCAAGTCAACTTGTCGCCAATGGCACGATGCAGCAGCATAGCGGTGACAGAGGAATCGACCCCACCGGACAGTCCGAGGATCACTTCGTCATTTCCCACCTGGGCTTTGATACGAGCCAAAGCGTCTTCAATAATGGAAGCGGGTTGCCACTTATTTTCGCAGCCACAGATCCCTAACACAAAGTGCTCAAGAATGCGTTGTCCCTGTCGGGTGTGGGTCACTTCCGGATGAAACTGTACGCCATAAAAACGTTTGGCTTCGTTGGCCATGGCCGCAAACGGGCAGGTGTCAGTGCTGGCAACAGCTTCAAACCCAACGGGGATTGCCGACACTTTATCACCGTGACTCATCCATACATCCAGTAGCGGTTTGCCGTTGCTATTTACCGCATCCTGAATATCACGGAACAAGGCTGATGGCTGCAGCATTTCCACTTGGGCATAGCCAAATTCACCTTCACCGACCCCTTTGATCACTTTACCGCCAAGCTGTTCGCTCATGGTCTGCATACCATAGCAGATACCCAGCACTGGTACGCCTGCGTTGAACACATATTCGGGGGCGCGGGGTGAATTAGCCTCGGTAACACTCTCAGGGCCACCGGACAAAATAATACCATTAGGGGCAAAATCACGGATCTGCTGTTCAGTGACGTCCCAGGCCCACAGTTCACAATACACGCCGATTTCACGAATTCGACGGGCAATCAACTGGGTGTACTGAGAGCCAAAATCCAGGATCAGTATTTTGTGCTCATGAATATTGCTCATTGAAAACCTTTATTTCTAAGTGCAACTGCCGCCATTACTGGCGACATAAACTAACAACAAGGGCGACTATCGCCGCCCCGTATGATTATCAGCCTCGAACGTTATAGTTCGGCGCTTCTTTAGTAATGGTCACATCATGTACGTGAGATTCGCCCATCCCGGCTGAGGTTACTTTCACAAACTGCGCTTTTTCGTTCAGCTCTTTGATGGTGGCACACCCCGTCAGCCCCATGCAGGAACGCAAGCCGCCCATATACTGATGGATCAGCTCTTTGATTTTGCCTTTATAGGGTACGCGGCCTTCAATGCCCTCTGGCACTAGCTTATCGGCGGCGTTGTCACTCTGGAAATAACGATCAGAAGAGCCTTTTGACATCGCCCCTAACGACCCCATGCCGCGATAGGACTTGTAAGCACGGCCCTGATACAGTTCTACTTCGCCAGGGGCTTCATCGGTACCCGCAAACATCGATCCCGCCATAATACAGGAAGCTCCAGCAGCCAACGCTTTGGCCAGATCACCAGAATAACGGATACCGCCATCGGCAATCACCGGAATGTCTAAATGTTTAACCGCTTCTACAGCGTCGGAAACTGCGGTGATCTGTGGCACGCCCACACCAGTCACAATACGAGTGGTACAGATAGAACCGGGGCCAATCCCCACTTTCACCGCATTAACACCGGCTTCTACCAGTGCTAAGGCACCTTCGGCGGTAGCGACGTTACCCCCAACAATTTGGAGATCGGGATATTTGGCACGAGCATCGCGGATACGTTGTAATACGCCCTCTGAGTGCCCATGTGATGAGTCAATCAACAGTACATCGATGCCAGCTTTCACCAGTGCATCGATACGATCTTCGTTACCAGCGCCAGCACCAACAGCACCACCGACCCGCAAACGACCAAATTCGTCTTTACAAGCATTCGGTTTACGCTCTGCCTTTTTGAAGTCTTTAACCGTGATCAGTCCTTTCAGTTTAAAGTCGTCATCCACAACCAGCACTTTTTCAATTCGGCTGGAATGCATTAACTTTTGTACCTGATCGTGTTTGGTGCCTTCTTTTACTGTCACCAGCCGTTCTTTCGGAGTCATGACTTCTTGTACGGTTTTGCTCTGATCGGTCACAAAGCGCACATCTCGACCGGTAATAATACCTACCAGCTCGTTTGCTTCGGTCACTACCGGATAACCTGCGAAACCATTACGCTCAGTCATCACTCGCAATTCTTCAATAGTAGTTGACGGTGTCACGGTCACAGGTTGAGCCACCACGCCAGCTTCGTAACTCTTAACTTTACGAACCTCTTCGGCCTGCGCTTCAATACTCATGTTTTTGTGGATAAAGCCTATGCCGCCTTCCTGAGCAATAGCGATGGCCAGACGGGCTTCAGTCACAGTGTCCATAGCAGCAGACAGCAACGGAATATTGAGCTCAATCTTTTGGGTCAACCGGGTTTTCAGGCTTGCGGTATTAGGGAGGACGGTGGAGTGCGCTGGCACCAATAACACATCGTCAAAGGTAAGCGCTTCTTTTATTAAACGTAACATTGCAACATCTCCCCTTGCGGTAGGATACAAATCAAAATAGAGGTGAAATATTGCGGCGGCATTATACCTTGCAACCGTTAATGGGTAAATGGGAAAATAACTAAAAATTCTGTCATGGAAAAGTTTAATGTCGATAGCGACAGATCAGGTGTATACAGTCTCTCGTCTGAATGGTGAAGTCAGACAACTACTGGAAGGTCAGCTTGGTCGTATCTGGCTCAGCGGTGAAATCTCCAATTTTTCTTGTCCGTCATCGGGTCACTGGTACTTGACCCTTAAAGACAGTCGTTCACAAATCCGCTGTGCCATGTTTCGCGGTCGCAATCAGAATGTCACCTTCAAGCCAATAAACGGTCAGCAGGTATTAGTGCGCGCCAGCATTAGTGTTTATGAACCTCGAGGTGATTATCAACTGATTATTGAAAGCATGTTGCCCGCTGGCGATGGGTTACTGGCACAACAGTATGAAGCACTTAAAATGAAACTGGCGGCAGCAGGGCTGTTCGCCGCAGACAGCAAACGACCGCTGCCGAAAAATATTCAACGCATTGGGGTCATTACCTCCCCCACTGGCGCAGCTATTCGTGATGTACTACAGGTGTTGTCACGCCGGGATCCCGCCATCGAAGTGATTGTGTATCCGGCTGCCGTGCAAGGTGAGCAGGCACCGCTGCAACTCATGCGGGCCTTAGAACTGGCCAACTTACGCCAGGAAGTTGATGTACTGCTGCTGACCCGAGGCGGCGGTAGTCTAGAAGATCTCTGGGGCTTCAATAACGAAGCCTTGGCATACGCCATTTATAATAGTGAACTGCCAGTGGTATCAGCAGTAGGCCATGAAGTGGATATGACCATCAGTGACTTTGTCGCCGATGTCAGAGCACCTACCCCCTCTGCTGCTGCCGAGATACTGTCGCAAGCGGCCAGCGAAAAACAGCAGCAACTCAGTAGTGCCAGAGCGCGATTAATGCAGGGCTGGCAACATTGGCAATTATTGAAACGCCAACGTTTACAGGTATTAGATCATCGCTTGCAACGTCAAGAGCCGCTGCGGCATTTACAACAATTAGTGCAACGCTTTGATGAACAGCAACTGCGCCTTGTCAGTTCACTCACCAGTTTCTTGCAACGTAAACGCCAGCGACTGTTGAGTCTTGAGGGCCGTCTCAATGCTCAACACCCACGGCATCAACTGGCGTTAGAGGGTAAGCGGCTGGAATACCTCTCCCAACAGTTGCAGAAATTAACGCAGCAAACACTCCAGCAAGCGCAGCAACGTTTGCGTAACAGCAGCCATGCACTCGAAAGCGTCAGTCCGCTGGCAACGCTCAGCCGCGGTTACAGTATTACCCGCGATGTTAACGGTCAGATTGTGCAAAGCACGGCACAACTGCAACCTGGGCAACTGTTATACACCATACTCAAGCAAGGCAAGGTGATTTCCAAAATCGATAAATTGGAGTAATCCTTAGTACGGTCTCTAAAACAAAAAAGCCGGGCTTAATTCCCGGCTTTTCCATCAGCTATTGGCGGTTTTTAATATGCGCCATCATCCGCTTGCGTCGCCGCTCCTGACTCAGCGTTAGTTTCTCCGTTTTACCTTCAAACGGGTTGGCGCCTTCTTGGAAGCGCAGTTGGATCGGCGTTCCCACAATATTCAGTGTCCGCCGATAATAATTCATCATATAGCGCTTGTATGAATCTGGCAGTCTGGATACCTGATTGCCATGGACCACAATAATGGGTGGGTTATAACCACCAGCATGAGCGTATTTCAATTTCACGCGGCGGCCATTCACCAATGGCGGCTGATGGTCATCTTGTGCCATCTGCATGATTTTGGTGAGCATTGATGTTCCCACCCTACGAGTGGCACTTTCATAAGCTTCTTCAATCGACTCAAACAGATGACCAACACCAGTGCCATGCAATGCTGAAATAAAGTGAATACGGGCAAAATCGATAAAACCTAAGCGGCGATCAAGCTCTGTTTTCACGCGCTCTTTAATATCGGTATCGATACCATCCCATTTATTCACGGCAATCACTAAGGCTCGACCAGCGTTGATAGCAAAGCCCAACAGCCCCAAGTCCTGCTCCGCAATTCCTTCTCGGGCGTCGATCACCAGCAACACCACGTTAGCATCTTCGACAGCTTTAAGGGTCTTGATCACCGAGAATTTTTCAACGACATCATGCACCTTGGCGCGGCGACGAACTCCGGCAGTATCGATCAGCACATATTCACGGCCATCGCGCTCCATCGGGATATAAATTGAGTCGCGAGTGGTGCCGGGCTGGTCATAAACCACCACACGCTCTTCACCGAGGATCCGGTTGGTCAATGTTGACTTACCCACATTAGGCTTGCCGATAATCGCCAGCTTAATGGGTAATTCCTGCAGGCGCGCCTGCTCGGCTTCCGCTTCTTCTTCGGTATACTCGCGCAATGGTTTATGACTTTCTTCGCCATCTTCAGCGAATTCATCATCCTCTGCCATTGCTCTGGCAAATGGTGCCAATGCATTTTCGATCAGACTGGAGACACCACGCCCTTGTGCCGCAGCAATCTGATGGATTTCCCCTAGGCCCAGCGCCCAGAATTCGGCAACTGCCGAGTCGCCGTCAATACCGTCAATCTTGTTTGCCACCAGGAAGGTCATCTTTTCCCGTGAACGCAAATATTGGGCAATGGCTTCATCGGCAGCGGTCAAACCGGCACGCGCATCAGTCATAAACAGCACAACGTCAGCTTCGGCAATCGCCGCCAACGACTGTTCCGCCATTTTTGTTTCAATACCTTCTTCGCTACCGTCAATACCGCCGGTATCCACCACAATAAATTCGTGTCCAGACAGAAAGGCTCGGCCATATTTACGGTCCCTGGTCAGGCCCGGAAAATCCGCCACCAATGCGTCACGGGTGCGGGTAAGCCGGTTGAACAGAGTCGATTTACCTACATTGGGTCGCCCCACCAGGGCCACGACAGGAATCATGCTTTTCCTCTTGAATTCTTAAACAACAAAAAGCCCCCGGGTTGACTCCCGGAGGCTTCGTTAGCTGGCATTATACGCTTTAAGGCAGTGAAATGGCAGCTATCTCTCCGGAACGGGTCTGCACATAAATTTTATCATCAACCACTTGAGGTTGACTGAATAGTCCAGAGCCATCGACTTTAATACGGCCGACAATTGTACCTGTTTCGCGATCGATAAAGTGCAGATAGCCTTCAAAGTCGCCGACCACCACATAACCGCGATATACGGCTGGTGATGTCAGTTGACGGTTTGCCAGTTGGCTATTATTCCATACTTCCAGACCGTTGCGCCGATCTACCGCATAGATATTACTGTGATCATCGACTAGGTAAAGATGTAAACCACCAGCAGCCAGTTCATCAAAACTGGAATACTTACGTGACCATACCACTCGGCCACTGCGCATTTCTAGGCTGGCAAGGTTACCGTTATAGCTAACAGCGTATATATTTTCACCCAACAACACCGGCGTCATATCGACATCCGCCATACGGCTGAATTCGTTACCACCTTTAGGGACATATATCGGCTGTTCCCAAGCGGGCTGACCATTGCTTTTAATGACCACCGCCACTTTACCGTCGGCAGTTCCAACGAAAAAACCACCTTCAGCATAGGCTGCTGATCCAGTTCCGCGCAACGTCAAGTTCGGTAACGCTGACTCATAGCTCCAGAGTTTGGCGCCAGTATCAATGTTGAAAGCATCCAACGCGCCGGTAGAACTGTTTACAACCACGGTGTCTTCAGCCACAGTGGGAGCCGAGAGCAATTCACCACTAGCCATGGTATGCCACAATGGTTTACCGGTCTCGACGTCCAACGCCACCAGTAATCCGCTCTCGCCACCAACAAATACCTTGTTTTGTGCAACCGTCACCCCGGCAGCCAAGCGGGCGCCGTTAGTTTCCTTCAGCGGTCCATCACCAAACAGCTCGTTAAAATCGACTTTCCATACCTCGTCGCCACTCTTTTCATCGAATGCAGCGACTTTGCCATCGCGTGATGCGGCAAAAATTTTACCGTAACGCACCGCAGGATGCAGCTTGGAATAGTAGTCACCTACGCCGTCACCAACAGAGTCATCCCAGACAATTGACGGTTCCACCGACGGCGTGATATCCGGTAATGGGCTAACAGGTGCTTCATCTACATCACTGGAAGCACACCCAGCTAACGTTCCCACGACCAAACCACAGGCGACAAGCGTTTTACACCATGACTTCATCCGGTGGTTCCTTATGCCTGGTTAAGATTGTCAAGTTTCATCTGTAACGCTGGGCTGGAAGCCGCACCGCCTTTTTCAATAGCCGCCTGATAAGCCGTTCTGGCCTTTGCGGCATCACCTTTGCGAACATAGAAGTCACCTTCCAGTTCAGCTTTTTCTGCCGCAAATGCGGCATCAGATACTTTGTCCAATGTCGCTAATGCGGCATCGAGTTGCCCTTGTTCAGCCTGAACCCGCGCTAATCGCAGGTTAGCAATAGCCGCCACTGATGCTGTAGGCTTATCGGCAATGACTTGTTGCAATGCCGCTGAGGCCTTATCAAGGTCGCCAGCTTCTGCAGCCGTTTTAGCCACGATCAGTTGCATCAAGGCAGCATAGCCCGGTTGGGAATGTGCTTTATCGAATTCGGCAGCTGCCGCCAAGGTGCTGGTTTCATCTTTGCTCTGAGATAAGGCAACGTTAAATGCTTCGGAGGCTGCTTCGGCTTTCTTAACCTGATAACCAGAATAGTAATTCCAGCCATACAGCGCGCCCAGACCGATGACGGCGCCAGCTAATATCGAAGAGCCATAGTCTTTCCAAAACGTTTTGATCGCTTCGACCTGTTGTTCTTCTGTGCTGTAAATTTCCACCCGCACTTCCCCTTATTATTTTTTGAGTTGTTCCGCCAGATAGGTTGCCAAAGCACTGCGTGCGATCAGTACTTGCTCACTGTCGTCACGCAAAGGTTTGACCGCTACCTTATTATCTGCCAATTCAGTTTCACCGATAATCAACGCATAGGTTGCGCCGCTCTTATCAGCGCGTTTGATCTGTTTTTTAAAATTACCACCACCACAGTGACTCATCACTCGCAATGTCGGCAAAGCCTGACGCAGCGCTTGCGCGACTTTAATCGCTTCTGCAACACACTCATCACTGGTTGCCGTGACATAGACATCTACTGCCGATGGCACATCGGCAGTAAGTCCCAAGGTTTCCAGCAACAGCACGATACGCTCAAGCCCCATGGCGAACCCGACGGCTGGAGTATCTTTGCCACCCAACTGTCCGACTAGTCCATCATAACGACCACCAGCCAGAACCGTGCCCTGCGCGCCTAGACTATCGGTCACCCATTCAAACACGGTGCGATTGTAGTAGTCGAGACCACGCACCAATCGAGGATTAACCCTGTATTGGATACCAACGGCTTGCAGTAGTTCACATAAGCGTGAAAAATGTGCCTTGGAGTCTTCACCGAGATAGTCCATCAGCACTGGCGCATCAGCCAATAGTGCTTGCACTTCAGGATCTTTGCTGTCCAGTACTCTCAGTGGGTTGCTGTACATGCGGCGCTGACTGTCTTCATCCAACACCTCTTTATGCTGTTCCAGAAAGGCCACCAGCGCTTCGCGGTAAGCAATGCGTTCCTGATTGTCTCCAAGAGTGTTCAATTCCAGTGTTACATGCTCGCGCATGCCCAGCTTGTCCCACAGCGATGCTGACAGCATCAACACTTCAGCGTCGATCTCAGCGCTGGCGATGCCGTAAACTTCAACACCAAACTGGTGGAACTGCCGATAACGCCCTTTCTGTGGACGCTCATGCCGGAACATTGGGCCGATGTACCACAGCCGCTGTTCCTGATTGTATAGCAGTCCATGCTCGTTACCGGCGCGAACCGTTGAAGCGGTACCTTCCGGTCGTAGCGTCAGACTGTCACCATTACGATCGGCAAAGGTATACATCTCTTTCTCGACAATATCGGTAACTTCACCGATAGAACGTTTAAAGAGGTCGGTATTTTCCACGATGGGAGTACGGATTTCACTGTAACCGAATGACGCTACTGAGGCGCGTAATACCGCCTCAACTTTTTGCCACACGGGACTCTGGTCGGGCAGAATATCATTCATGCCGCGAATCGCTTGGATCTGTTTTGCCACTGTTAGACTCGTTTGTTCCAGGCCGGAAAGTTAAAAATGCCAGCATTATAAGCGGTTCAGCGATGATCGCCAAACCGCCGGATGACGCGTGGCTCACACTGCGGAATTATTCCTCTGCTTTGACATTAATGCGTTGGGCGAGCATCGCTGCTTTAGCACGAATTCTAGCTTCCAAGGCATCGACCAGATCTGTATTGTCAAGGCGTTCTTTCTGCCGCACGCCATCTTCGTACAAGCCACTCTTATTGTGACCGCCAGCGAGGCCGAGATCAGACACTAAGGCTTCACCGGGCCCGTTAACCACACAGCCAATAATAGACACATCCATTGCTGTGGTGACATCTTCCAGACGCTGCTCAAGTGCATTCACCGTATTAATCACATCAAATTCTTGGCGAGAGCAGGAAGGACAGGCAATAAAATTAATACCGCGGGAACGAATACGTAAAGATTTGAGGATATCAAAACCCACTTTGATCTCTTCTACGGGATCTGCGGCCAGCGATACACGAATAGTGTCACCGATGCCTTCCGCCAGCAGCATCCCCAAACCAACGGCAGACTTCACGGCACCAGAGCGAGCACCACCCGCTTCAGTAATTCCTAGATGCAACGGCTGTTTAATCTGCTGTGCCAGCAATCGATAAGAAGCCACCGCGAGAAAAACATCAGAAGCTTTCACTGACACTTTGAACTGTTCGAAATTGAGCCGATCGAGAATGTCGACATGGCGCATTGCCGATTCCACCAAGGCTTCTGGCGTTGGTTCACCATATTTGTCCATCAGTTCTTTTTCAAGACTACCGCCGTTGACGCCGATACGAATTGGGATATTTTTATCGCGGGCGGTCTCCACTACTTGGCGGATACGTTCCTCATTGCCGATATTCCCTGGATTAATTCGCAGACAATCGGCGCCATATTCCGCAACCTTCAGCGCAATCCGGTAATCAAAATGAATATCGGCCACCAAGGGTACATTGGTCTGCTGTTTGATTAACTTGAACGCTTCAGCTGCATCCATGGTCGGCACCGAAACGCGCACAATATCGGCCCCAACACGTTCGAGGGCATGAATTTGCTTGAGTGTAGCGTCAACATCCGTAGTGCGGGTGTTGGTCATCGACTGCACGGCGATAGGGGCACCATCACCAATAGGCACTTTTCCAACATAGATACGAGTTGACGGGCGGCGTTTGATAGGCGATTCAGTGTACATCGTATTCTGCTCTGTCTCTTAATCTGACCGAATTACGACCAGCATAAATTCTTGGGTATTTCAGGCTTGCGGGAGAGTCAGTCGGGCAACCCGACCAACAGGAAAACGGGCAAGGTCAACCGCCATCCCATTAAAGCTAAGGCTGACGCTTTGCGGGGCTCCCAGTACTAGACTGATAGGTGCTTTACCACTAACAGCAATGCTCTTGCCCGCAGATTTAAGGCCATCCACCAGCGTATTACCATCGGCATCGGTAGCCTTAATCCAACAATCCCCTTGTAAGACAATATCCAGTTTCGCATTTAGAGCTGTGTCGGGGACGGTTGTATCACTATTAGTAGTATCGGTTGGCGTAACTTGGGCGGCTGGTGGTGAAAGTTTATCCGTTGGTGTGTCAGCTTCTGCTGTTGGCGTTACTGAGGTTCCGGTCACCGGTGCCTGAACGCCGTTACCCTGAACGCCAGCGTCATTACTCGCAACTGTCATACCAGGATTTTCTATCGGGGTATCTTCCGCTTTGGGACCATTACTATCACTAGCATTCACTGTCGCCGCTTGCTGGTCAGCAGTTGTTGCAGCCAAGTCTGACTCTGGTTGCAGCTCTTCCACCGTTGGTTTAGAGAAAGTCCCAGTGACATCGGCAGGTTTCTGTAACCACCACAGCACCAATAATGCTAGTGACACAATGACGATCAGATACGTTACGATCATCAACCAATTATCACGATTTTTCTGGGTTGTCTTACGGGAAAAACTCTGCATCACCGGGGCGGTAATAACTGGCACCTGTCGCGATAAGCAAGCCTCGATACATTGGGAGTCAACTTCCAGAAATCGCGCATAGTTGCGGACATACCCACGCACATAGGTGCTAGATGCTATATTGCAAAATTCGTCGTTTTCAATATCCGCTACAATGGATGCCCGCAGGTGCAACCTCGCAGCAACGTCCTGCTGACTGAGTCCTTTGTTCTCGCGTGCATGTCGCAATATTGTGCCGAGCGTTTCCTCATGCTCGGTCGCGTGTTTGTCATCATCCTTGCTGACATCGTCATTAATATCTGTCATCAGTGCATACTTGCCCGGTATTCTTTTGCTTGGGGGGAACTGGGAAATTTAGCCAATAGCAGCACGCCATATCGTTTGGCGGCTTCAATATTGTTCAACCCATGCTCAATTTTTATTGCTAGCGCTAAACTGAGAGCCGAATCGACAGCAACTTTATGATAACGCTCAAGTTGCAGCTTTGCAGCCTGAAAATCCTGTTGTTCCAGTGCTATTTCCATCAGTTCCAGTAGCGACACCTGTCTGGTTGGCTCATACTTTAACGCCATCTCAAAATACTGTCTCGCTTTTTCTAACTCCCCCGCTTTATGCTGACAAAGACCAAGGTTTTCGTATGTTGAAGCGGTACGAGTGTATTTAGAATTGCCGATAGCACGGAGAAACATTTTTTCTGATTTGGCGTACTTACCATTCTGACACAGAAATACCCCAAAGTTATTGGCAGCATCGCCGGTAGCGTTACTGGAATTGACGGCCCGTTCGTAAGTGTCCTCAGCTTTCTGTGTCTCACCAACGGTCTGATAGTAATAAGCCATGGCGACATTAACCTCTTCCAATTCAGGGGCATACCCCATGGCTTTATCTAAATTGAATTTTGCTTGCTCACTATTGCCATTCTTAAGATAAGTGAGTCCGAGTTGTATGCGCTCTAAAGCCGCCGCGTTTCTATCAAATTTGTGTTCAACCACCGGAATATCGGTACCCGCATAGGTCTTTTCCGTCACACATCCAGGCAGCGAAGTGCACATGGCTGCCAGCATCGCCAAACCCCACACTCCTTGCTTCATTGGCAAACCCTTTGATGTTGACAAACAATACGTTAACTCATTGTGACCGATATTTGGTTTTGTTGCATGCGTTTTTTTGTCAAACGCTTAGTACGGTCACGAATGTCACCAGCTAACTGACCACAAGCCGCATCAATGTCATCGCCGCGGGTTTTTCGGACAATAACGGTTAATCCATACTCCATTAATACTTTGGCAAACCGATCAATACGTGAATTTGAAGAACGGCCATAAGGCGAACCTGGATAAGGGTTGAACGGGATCAGGTTAACCTTACAGGGCGTATCTTTCATCAGTTCGGCAAGTTCATGGGCCTGTTCCGTGCTGTCATTGATATGATCCAACATCACGTACTCAACGGTTACGCGGCCACGGTTGGCGTTGGATTTACCAATGTAACGGCTAATGCCCGCCAGAAACTCTTTTAACGGATATTTCTTGTTGATAGGCACCAATTCGTTTCGCAACTCATCGTTTGGCGCGTGAATGCTAACCGCCAATGCCACATCTAACACATCACCGAGTTTATCCAGCGCCGGTACTACCCCAGATGTTGAAACGGTGACCCGCCGTTTGGACAATCCAAAGCCAAAATCGTCCAGCATGATATCCAGTGCAGGCACCAGGTTAGCCATATTGAGTAAAGGTTCTCCCATACCCATCATCACAATATTGGAGATGGGTCGATCACCCGTTTCATACTTAAGCCCAAGAAAACGCGAGACACGCCAAATTTGCCCAACAATTTCGCCGACGGTGAGATTGCGGTTGAAGCCCTGTTGAGCAGTCGAACAAAAGGTACATTCCAAGGCACAGCCGACCTGCGATGACACACATAGCGTCGCCCGGTCATCTTCTGGGATATACACCGTTTCCACTTCCTGCCCTTCACCCACATTGATAGCAAACTTGATGGTGCCATCGGCAGATTTCTGGTAACCAGAAATCTGTGGCGCCACAATTTCACATTTAGCGCTCAGTTTGGCGCGCAGGTGCTTGTTGATATTGCTCATCTGTTCGAAATCATCAATGCCGTAGTGGTATATCCACTGCATGACCTGATCGGCGCGGAATGGCTTTTCACCCAATTCGGCGAATAACGCACGCATCGCTTTACGATCAAGATCCAGCAAATTGATCTTTTTTTCGTCCATTTGATTTACCTCACAGCAAAACCCGCAACAGGGCGGCGAATTATACAGATCACCGTTGATTTTAGCCAGAGACGGCACCAAATAACCAACACTATTACAACCCCAATAGATAGCAACACAATTAAGTTCTGTTAAAGTTAACTATGGTTAACTTATGCCTTCTAATTATGTCTCCTAGGGAGAACTGGTTCCCTATTCTATGTTTGCTTTAGTCATTACGGTGTTGGTTGCTATCAGCATCTCGTTTCTGTGCAGCGTCTTTGAAGCGGTGCTGTTGTCTGTTACCCCCAGCTATATCGCAAACCTGCGAAACTCGGCACCTCAGGCAGCAAAACGGCTTGAACAACAAAAGCAGCAGGTGGAGTCGCCACTGGTGGCGATTTTGACCCTTAATACCATTGCCCACACCGTTGGCGCGGCGGTAGCAGGCGCTCAAGCGGCACATCTGTTCGGTGATGAGATGTTAGGGGTATTTTCCGGGGTGCTGACGTTCCTTATTTTGTTCTTTTCCGAGATCATTCCAAAAACCCTTGGGGCTAACTACTGGCGTAGTCTGGCCCCCACGGTATCGTTGATGCTACTGTGGATGGAGCGGCTATGCCTGCCACTGATCTGGGCCTCTAATAAGGTCACCAAACTTTTTGGCAAAGGTGACTCAGGCCAATATATCCGTCAGGAAATCAGTGCGATGGCTAAAATTGGAGTGGAATCCGGAGAATTGGACCGTCAGGAAAGTAAGATCCTGACGCAAATGATGAAGGCCCGCGATATGCCAGCAAGTGCAATTATGACACCGCGAACCGTGATGTTTACGCTACCTGCATCAATGAGCCAACAAGAATTCGTGCGCGAAAATCTGTATAAACCCTTCACGCGTATTCCGGTATATCAGGATGATCACGACAATATCATAGGTTACATCAACCGTACCGATGTCCTATTAGCAGAGCGTTATACTCCGCAAGCGCCGATAGGCGATATCAAGCGTCAACTGCTGGTGGTGCCAGATTCGGCGCGGATCCTGCCGCTGTTTGAGCTCATGATAAAACGCAACACCCAAATCGCTATGGTCGTTGACGAATATGGCAGTACGCGCGGATTAGTGTCGCTGGAAGATATTATTGAGTCGCTGTTGGGATTAGAAATAGTTGATCTCAACGACCCGGCCATTGATATGCAGCAGTTGGCACGCCAATTGTGGGAAAAACGGATGCAGGACAAAGGTATTCGCTTGTCTGAAGACAATGCAGCGCCAGAATCTCCGCATCGGTGATTAACGCTCTTGTACAATCCAGAGTAAGGAGCCACCCAAACGGCCCTTGTGCTGTCAGACGTCAGGTGTACAATCTCTGTTTGGTTTCAGAGGATGTTATGACTTACCGTTTAACGCTCGCACATATCAACGATACTCACTCCCATTTTGATCCCAGTCTGGTGCAGTTCAAAGTACAACTGCAGCATGGACAGTTTACCCTCGCCTGTCACAGTGGTGGCTACAGCCGTATTGCCGCACAAGTGGCGAAACTGCGACAACAAGCTCAAGAACAGCAGCGGCAGATGCTGTTTCTGCATGCAGGTGACAGCTTTCACGGCACACTGTTTTACAGCAAATTTAATGGTCGAGCCAACGCGCGACTGCTGGAATTACTGCAGCCGGATGCGATGACGATTGGTAATCATGATATTGATGATGGCAATGCGGTATTGGCAGATTTTATCCGCACCGTCTCGTTTCCGGTGATGGCGGCCAATATGGACATTAGCCATGAAGTGGCGAAGAAAAATGGCAGTTTCCGAGGACTGGAAAATCTCTACGCCTGGGATGAACAAGCGGGTATTGGTCGCTATCTGTTACGGGAGTTTTATGGTCGTCAGCTGGCGATTATCGGCATCACACTCGATCAAATGAAAAAAGTGGCAAGGCCGGATCCAGATACTGAGTTCCTTGACGCCATCGCCACCACCAAAGCCACGGTTCAGCATCTGAAGCGGCATGGCGTTGACCATATCCTATTACTGAGCCACCTTGGCATAGAGCAGGATAAACAACTTGCGGCGGAAATTGCGGAGATCAGTCTGATTATCGGTGGACACACTCATACGCTGATGGGTGATTTTGCTGACTTAGGGCTTCCGTGCATGCCCTATGCGACAGCAGTAAACGGAATTCCGATTATCCATGCAGGCAAGCACGCTGAAACGCTGGGCATTGCAGATATTGAGTTTGATGAACAAGGTCGAGTAACGCAGCTCCAAGGTTCTAGCCATTTTATGCTGGATCGCCACTTTATGTTAAGCGGCGAAACCACGGCATCCGAACACGATTATAGGGAAGCACAAGAGCGCCTAACGAGCCACACCGGCATTTTGTGGGATGAGCAGGATGCGCAGATAAATCAGGTAATCGATACTGAATTTCGGCCCGCCATCAGCAACATGGAACAGCAAGTACTGGCATTCTTGCCAAAAACCTTACTGCACACACGCCTGCCAAGTCGCAGCTTGCCTCACGGCAGTGAAATTGCACCATGGGTCAGTCAGAGTATGTTTTTGGCGGCGAAAACCCAAGACCCACGAGTGAATTTTGCCTTGCATAATGCTGGTGGCGTGCGCCAATCGCTGGTCCAAGGGCAGATCACACTGGCGGATGTGATGGGAAGATTGCTGCCGTTCGAATTACCACTGGTCAAATACGAAATTGCTGGCGATGCATTGTTTCGCGTCTTGGAATCCGCCATCAATGCCGCCACCAACAACAGTGTCATTGGCACCGGCGCGGGCAGTTTTCCTTATACCTACGGATTACGCTATTTCTATGATGGCCGACTGGCCCTTGGACAACGATTGTTCCGATTGGAACTACTAAGCCCACTCGGCGGTTGGCAACCGCTGCAACGAGATGACTTTTATGTGGGCGTATCTACCAGCTATACCGCCAGCGGCAAAGAAGGCTACGATGCACTACTAGAGGCACGCTGGCAGCAAGCATTGCCGGAAGTCACCTTGCCGAGTGCGTTTATTCAGCTGTTACAGCAATCACCTACATTTGATCCCCAATTACCACCTACGGTGTACTATACCAGCCACCTAGCGGAAATGGCTGACGGTAAACGTTAAGTTGCTAAGCCAGTTAACCAGGTTTGTTGCTGTAAATGTTGCACAAACCAGCTGAGCGCTTTACCACTTTCGCCTTTGCGCCAGGCCATATACATAGGCAAAGGTGGCCTGGGTAACGCTACGTTACGTACGACCAAGGTTCCGTCCTCTAGTTGCTGGCGGATCAGGTGTAAGGGTAAGAAGCCCACTCCGGTTCCCTGCTGTTGCAGACGCACTTTATCGGTCATGGATGAAACGCGGATCTGCTGGCGACTGGCGAAAATACCACTGGAGCGCTGCAATAATGACTGCGAGCTGTCGGAAACGACAATTGACGGGAATTGTAGCAAGGCGTCAGCAGGGATCTCTGCACTGTGTTGCGCCAAAGGATGTTGTGGTGCGACCGCAAACACAAACGCCACTTCACCCAAAGGGCATAGTTCATATTGTCCTCGCGGTAACTCACCGGAAACCCCAATAGCAATATCGGCACGTCCAGAATAGAGTGCGTCCCAACCGCCACCCAGCACCTCTTTGGAAAGACTGATAGTAACCTGCTTACCAAGATCCGTGAACGCCGCCACCGTCTTCATCAAGGGTTCATCCGGCAAAATACTGTCCAGAGCCAACGCAATACTGGTTTCCCAGCCGGTCTCCAGTTGCCGCACGGCGTCTTCCAGCCTGGCCGTGGCGGCCAAAATTTCCCGCCCCTGCGTCAGCACTAACTGACCCACTGCCGTCAGTTGCGCACGGGTGCCCTTACGTTCAAATAATCTGCTGCCGAGATCATGCTCCAACTTTTGTACCGTATAAGTTAACGCCGAAGGCACCCGAAAAAGCGACTCGGCTGCCGCCGCGAAACTGCCCTTTTTATCGATGGCGTCCAATACCTTAAGCGCATCAAGATTGATTGCAGGGTGCATAAAATTTCCAATATTCAAATTTTTTGAAATTTAACTTCAAAATGTTCCGATTTTCAAGTGCCACTGTACTAACTAAACTTGCTTTCAACGATGGGGAGTTCCCCAAATCCTGACGTAAACAGGATTCAAATTTACTGAGGAAAGCATCATGAAAAAACTTATCGCAAAGCTCGTTAACAACAATGCTGGATACGCTCCACTGATTATGCGCGTTCCCGTTGGCTTAACGCTGATGGCCCATGGTAGTCAAAAACTGTTTGGCATGTTTGGTGGTTACGGGTTGGAAGGAACTGGTCAATGGATGGCATCCATTGGACTGACCCCAGGATACCTGATGGCATTGCTGGCCGGCTCAGGCGAATTCTTTGGTGGTCTGTTGCTGTTATTGGGTCTGTTATTACGTCCAGCAGCCGCAGTAGTTGCGTTCACTATGTTGGTAGCGCTGTTTACCGTGCATATACACAACGGGCTGTTCATGGCCAATAACGGTTACGAATACGCGCTGACACTGGCCGCTATCGCCGTCTCACTGGTGATATCGGGTGCAGGTAAAGTGTCGCTGGACAATATTATCGCTCGTAAAGTTTAACCAGGAGGAACCCCTGATGATCAACGTAAGAAAAGCATCTGAACGTGGCCAGGCCGATTTTGGCTGGCTCCAGAGCCGTCATACCTTCTCATTTGGTAACTACTATGACCCACGTTATATGGGCGTATCCGCCCTACGAGTGATTAACGATGACAGAGTAATACCTGGGCAAGGATTTGCGACGCACGGGCACCGGGATATGGAGATCATCAGTTATGTTATCTCTGGCACTATTGCTCACAAAGACAGCTACGGCCATGTGAAAGATCTGCCCGCAGGAGAATTTCAGTTGATGTCTGCCGGCAGTGGCATTTATCACAGTGAGTACAATCCTTCAGCAACTGAGCCACTGCACTTTTTGCAAATCTGGATCCAGCCGGCAACCACCGGCGGCCAACCAGAATATCAGCAGAAAGCCTTTGAACAGACTGAAGCGCTCACCGCTGTGATTACCCCAGATGGTAGAGACGGCACACTGCGGATAAAACAGGATGCCACCGTATATCGTCTGCAACTAGCAGATGCTGAACAGCTGACATTGCCACTGACCAACAGCCGCACACTGTACTTGCAACTGATTAAGGGCGAGCTAACACTGAATGGCACCCAGCTCAATGTAGGCGATGGCGTCAGTGTCACTGATGAACAATTACTGTCAATGCAAGCTAGTGAAGCGGTTGAGGCGTTGGTATTTGACTTACCTTAAGTGCTCACATCAATGCAAAAAACCGGCGATTGCCGGTTTTTTCATGTTCGGCTGGTAGCAGTACTTTCGACAATAGGACAATACATTAGAAAGCTGGTGAGTTGCTGGCCAGATTTTTCCTGATAACAACGATGGTGACTGCGAAACCCTTGGCGCTCAAACACCGTCTTAGATTGCATCGACGCATGGGTGCTGAGTCGTGGAAACGCCTGTTGTTGCGCCCATTGTTTTACTACCGTGATCAGCTGTGCCGCTACTCCTCGGCGCTGCCATGCCGGTAGTACATATAAACAGCTGATGTAACCCAACTCACCATACTGACGTTCAACCTGCACAAAGCCAATGCATCGGCCACCACTATCTAACGCCAGCCACGCCGTACTATGGCGTAAACGCAATTGCCAATATTTATCTGAACGAGGCGCACGCGACCAAGCATGACACTGGGCGGCGGAATAAAAGCCCCCAGCGAGAGCTTGTACGGCCTGATGATAGACTTGCGAGACTTCTGCGGCTAAATGCCGATGGTGTGCATGAGAATAGGGAACCAGGGTTGTCGCCATCCAGCGCAAACCTCAATAAAGGTGGTAAACGCGTTGATTCTTGCTGCTACACTCCACAAACGCAAGCGGTTTTCAGCATCGACATCGGAATGCTCTGCCGCCATAAAGAAAGCCACCATTTAGGTGGCTTTCTAGCGGAGGATCTTTTTATGGACGAGTAGCATTCATAACCGATTGAGGAATAGTTTGCCGCAATTTGGCAACCTCTTCCGCTGTCACAGCTGGCGCCTGATTATTCCAGGCATGGCGTACAAACGTCAGTAACTGCGCCACTTCATCATCATTCAGCCGCCAACCAAATGCTGGCATAGCCAACGCTTCTGGAGCTCCTTTGGTCGAAGGTAAACGCGCCCCGGCTAACACCACATGAATTAAACCACTGGGGTCTTCATCATTAACCAGTGCATTGCCATCCAATTTCGGAAATACCCGTGCAGCCCCCTGCCCTTCAGTAAAATGACAAGCACTACAGTTATCAAGATACAACCGCGCCCCAGAGTTAATGCCTACTTTAGCGCTGTTGAGTTCATCGCTGGTTTTCTTGGTCGCTGCCGCTGTCATGGCTAGAGCCTTACCATCTCCTGGCAGCGATTTCAGATAATCGGCAATTGCGGCTAGATCCTCCTGAGTCAAATAACTCAGACTATGAGTAATCACTGAGGTCATTTCACCAGCAACGGCAGTGGTGTTATTACGGCCATTGGCAAGATAGTCGATAATTTCGGCTTTACTCCAGTTTGCCAAAGCGCCTTTATCACCACCTCTGAGGCTAGGAGCCTCCCAGATCCCCACTTTACCGCCACTCAGGAAACTAGCATCAGACTCATCATAGCTTTTTTCCTGGAAGGCTATGCCGCGAGGACTATGGCAACTACCACAGTGACCTAAACCTTGTACCAGATAGGCGCCACGATTGAAGTTATCGGACTTAGAAGGTTGCGGTTGATAGGCTTTATCGTTAGCAAACATCCAGTTCCAAAAACTAATCCCCCAACGCTGATTAAATGGAAAACTTAATGCGGTTGTCGGCGCTTGTTGATCAACAGCGGCCACACCTTCCATAAAATAAGCGTACAGAGCTTTAACGTCATCCGCAGTCAACATGGCATAATCTGGATAAGGCATTGCCGGATACAAATTACTGCCATCCGCACGTTTACCATGTCTCAACGCCGCATCAAATTGCGCCAACGTGTAGTTGCCAATTCCAGCAGTCTTACTCGGGGTAATATTGGTGGAATAAATTTTGCCAAACGGGCTGTCAATTGCCAAACCACCCGCAAATGGCGCGCCATTTGGGATAGAGTGGCAAGCAATACAGTCCCCTGCGCGGGAAAGATACTCGCCTTTTTCGATGGTTGCTTTATCAAAAGCTTGTGCTGCAGTTGTCGCGAACAGGGCCAACGGCAACAGCATCATAATCAGATTGCGTTTCATCTGCAGCTCCTCACGCTTGTACCAATGGACCTGGATGTTTCAGGTATTGCTCTTTAATTGCTTTGGCTGACCAGTACGCCAAGGCACCAACCAGCATGGTCGGGTTGTACTGCAGGTTCTGCGGAAATGAACTTGATCCCAGCACAAAGACGTTATGGACATCCCAACTTTGCTGATAACGATTGAGCACACTGGTTTTAGGATCGGTGCCCATAATCGCACCGCCTACATTATGAGTGGTCTGATATGGACGGACATCGTAGTGAGTCCCGATGTCTTTAAATGATACCTTCAGAAAATCGGGGTTAAGTCCCTTTGCCAACGCTGTCACTTTGTGTTTCATAAACTGGGTCATACGCAGATCATTTTCTTTCCAGTCAAAGGTTAAGCGCAGTAACGGCAAGCCATGATCGTCTTTGTAGTTGGGATCTAAACTCAAATAACAATCACGGTAAGACATATTGGAACCATGAGAGCTAATACTCATGGAATGGCCGTAGTAATCTTTGGCGGCTTTTTTCCAGCCGGCACCCCAGCTTGGCGCTCCTGGAGGTAATGGCAGGCTGTGAATAGGCTGTCCATTGGTTTGAGCCGCTAACAAATAGGAGCCACCAATAAAGCCTTCTTTGGCAAAATCAATCTGGTTGATGGCAAAGTCATCAACGGTAGTGGCATTGCTACCAGCACCAATGAATGGGTTAAACACTTTGTCCTTAAAGAACAGTGTTGCACCACCCATCATCTGATAAGCGTAGTTGCGTCCGACAGTACCTGTGTTGGAAACCGGATCATAAGGCTGGCCGATGCCAGACAGCAATAATAAGCGGACATTGTTGTAGGCAAAGGTACCGACCACCACTAACTTGGCCGGTTGAAATACTTCCTCACCATTGCCATCTATATAGGTAACCCCGGTGGCAGTCTTCTTATCATCACTCAGATTGACCTTGATGACTTCACATCCGGTGCGGTAAGCAAAATTCTTATGTTGTTTCAACGCCCCCAGAATAGAGGTTTGCGGGGAGGCTTTAGAGTAATTAATACAACCATATCTTTCACAGAAACCACAGAAATTACATGGGCCTAACTGCATACCATAAGGATTGGTATAGGCTTCTGACGCATTGGATGACGGCAACGGGAAAGGATGTAGTCCTTGCGCCTTGGCGGCGTCAGAAAACATGGTATCGTTTAGTGTACGTTTCAGTGGTGGCAACGGGTATTCGCTACTGCGAGGCCCCTCAAACGGATTACCACCTTCCTGGATTTTGCCGTTGATGTTACCGGCTTTTCCAGACACCCCTAGTACTTTGTCAAAGAAATCAAAGTGTGGTTCCAGCTCTTCATAGCTGACGCCATAATCCTGAATAGTCATGTCCTTTGGAATAATATTTTTGCCGAAGGTATCCTCAACATAACTACGCAAATGCAACTCTTCTGGCATGGGGCGCCAGGTATGACCGTTCCAGTGAGTACCCGCACCGCCCACGCCATCACCAGGTAGGAAAGAGCCTAAATGTCGATAGGGTACGGCAGTTTCCACCAAACTATGGCGCACTGTAATGGTACTTTTAGCAGGTTTCGCCATCAGCTTGTAACGAACCCCATAGGTCAACTCATCAGCCATTTTGGGGTAAGCAAAATCTGGCACGGTATCGCGATCTTCACCGCGCTCAAGCGCCAGCACATTCAAACCTTCTTGAGCTAACTCTATGCCCATAATGGCATTGGTCCAGCCCAGCCCTACTAACACAACATCTACTGGTTGTTCTTGCCGAGACATGATTACCCCCTATCGCCATTGATACTGACAGGCCCCATTGGATAAGGGACATTGTGCAAATCTACCCATTCTAGGTATGATGCGCGGGCACCAGGAAAACCAATCATTTTCCATGCGGCCATATCTTTGTTACCGCCATGAATAGGATCAGCGAAATAACCTTCTTTGGTGTTCTGCAACAGAAAATCAAAGAACTGTTTCGCACTCACATCGGTAAGCGCTACCTGTCCTGATTGCAGTTGCGTTAACAATGCATCCTGTTGTTCCGCTGATAAATCAGCAAAGACTTTACCGAATGTTTTCTGGCAGTAGGCATCCGTTGCTGCAATGCCCTTCTGATAGGTTTGCGCAGGAGTTAGCGGTGATTGGTATCCCAGTTCAGCCGGGGCTTCCAGAAATGGCCCTTTCATATACCAGTCTTTCGCCTGACCAAAATCGCCTTGTAACTGCCGATCAATGAAGAGCGGAACATTGGCCTGTAATGCCCCGGGGCCGTTATCGTCGGCGGGGATCAACCGATCACAAGCGGCCAACACAAAATGCCACTCTGCTTCGTTGAAAAAAACCGGCTTATATTGCGACAGTTCGGGTGCTGTGCTGGCATTTGCTGACAGCATTACGCCGCTGCCAAGGGCTGAAGCGGAGATAACCCACATCGCACCTTTCATAAAACGGCGACGGGAATCATCGGTATGATTTGAATCCATAGGAACTCCTGCATATCCTGATACGACCTCGCATCTGCCTGCATACATCAGGCAAACGCTCTGTCGGCAGTCGTGCGGCAGAAACAGGGTTCCGTCGGTAGTTACGGCTTAATCCGTCTATACAGAGCAGCGAAAAAACGTTTGTCTGACCAAACAGGGTCAATGCTGCGTTAAGCACTACATTTGAGTAAGAGAAAGGGACTTTTCCTATAACCTACAGTGTATAGAAAAAGAGACCCTAGGCTTTACTGGTGAAAAAGATGATCTAGTTCAAGAAAATAAAAACCGGGGTCGTCTGCTTTCTTGATGTTATATAGTGCTGCTGTATTATCTGTTGCATCTTGGGGTAGGTGCAACCTACAGCAGTATGAAATTATGTTATTCAGTTATTTCCCAAAACGAATAGCCGCACGAAACCATAAGTGACAGTTGATTAATCGGCATCCCCAGTCATTTCACGGTATATCCCTCAGTATTCCGCAAGGTATCAAGGCGGCGGTATATTCCAGATAAAAAAACACCCGACAATCGTGGAAGCATTATTGCCGGGTGTGTTGGAATTTTTTACTCAAGCGCATTATTTTTTGGCAATTTCGCCTACAAACATCAGCTTGTCAAAAGTACGCTTCAGTGTCTTGCTGGTAAAGTTAGTCATCCACATCTGTTCAACGACTTGCACTTTATCGCCTTTATCCACTTTTACCTGTGGACCGGCTGCCCAGAAGGTATTATCACCTTCTTTTACCTGAACATAGGTATAGCCACCGCTATCCATTGTGTCCAGCACAGTGCCTTCATGTACTTTACCCATTGCCCATGCGGATACAGAAATACCGAGGACCATAGCGGCAGCTGCCAGAATTTTTGCCAGTTTTACCATGTGAATCAATTCCTGTTGTCAATAAAACTACTTGTTATTAAAGCACGGCTTACATCATAAATCACTAATAGGGGTCACACTTTTATTGCACGCTGCTATTTCAACAACGGACGCAGCATCGCTTCCAAACCGTTGAGTTTGACTTCATAAACTAATGCCAGCTGTTGCCCCAATTTACCAGCAGGAAAACCCTCACGATGAAACCACACTAAGTATGGCTCAGGCAGCTCCAGTAATTTTCGTCCGGCATACTTGCCAAAGGGCATGACTTGGTTGATCGCTTCCAGCAGCTCTTGTTGCACCATTAAGTCCTCTTTATGCACCTGCATTTTTCCGCAGAATAATCACGCCGCGGTAATTTGTGTTCTTTTGCAGCTAGCAGATAGTGCTACATATATAATATTTTATTACTTATATTTAAATTTTTATTCCACATTTTAGTAATTAGTTAAGATTTACGCGACAGGAATAGCAACTCATCTGCTCTGATACGGCTTTATGACACTGTCAAACTATCTAACAAATTGATTTTAATGGATTAGATAGCGACCCTCCGATGATTTTATCACCGTGCCATATTTACGACATCAATATTATATTCGCCAAAATAATGGCATGTAGAAAATATATATTTCCAATATAAATCATACAGTTGACTGAAAAATATTTACATTTAACATTACTATTCTCAACCCAAACATATTGCCTTTAATGGCCACGTTTCCACAGCGCAACCCGTTCAAACACAGGTAAGGATTTCATCATGATCATACTGGTCGGCGGAGAAAAAGGTGGTAGCGGCAAAAGTTGTATCGCCCAAAATATCGCGGTGTTTTTAGCAAGGGACTGTGGTGCAGCGGTCATTATGGTCGATTGCGATCCACAGCGTACCACGTCTGACTGGATCCAGGCACGTAACCAACATGTAGAGTTAACCAGTATCAATTGCGTGCAACTTTACGGAAAAATCCGTCATGATCTGCTGAGTCTGGAACAACACTATGATGTCGTCATCGTGGACTGCGGTGGTCAGGATAACCTCGCCTTACGTGCCACAATGTCCGTAGCGTCCCATGTTTTGATGCCACTGCGTCCGAAACGCCGCGACCTCAAAACGGTCAACCATATGGATGATGTGGTTGCCACCTGCATGATGATCAACCCAAAGATGCAGGCGTCATTTGTTATCACCCAATGCCCTAACCTTCCCAGTCAGGCAAGCCGTATTACCGAGGCCAAGGAAGTCTGTCGCACTTACGGTATTAATGTGCTGGAAAATGTCACGTATAGCCGCAATATCTACGACGACAGTGAAGAATCAGGTCGCTCTGTCATGGAAATAGAACCCAAGGGCAAAGCGGCTGACGAAATCCGTAGCATTGCTTGTGAGATGCTACAAGCTAGCAGCGCCGGCGAGTTGCGTAAACGATTTATGAATTTAAAAGTCAATGCTATGGGAGTGCAGTATGGGTCTGGCAGATCTGAAGAAAAACGCTACGCAATGTGAGCCACATCGTCATGCGCAGCCCCAGCGTCCATCTATTGATGAGTTTATCGAGGATGCCATTTTTTATGCCCTTGGCAAAGAGCGTCATACCGAGCAACGCCATGCTATTGCTAAGACCAGTAATATCATTAAGTTGCATTGTCATTTTGCTGAATCAATCGGTGGGTCACAGGCTTCTTCGCCACAATCTCCCTTGAAGCGGGCAACCTTCACTTTGGGTCATCCGACGATTGAGCAACTGTCACAACTGTCTGCCGAAGCGGAGGTGTCTAAGTCCCGCATGCTGAGATTTTTGACAAGTTATTTCGACAACCTGAGTTCCCAACAACGTAAGTTTCTTTATCAGCAGTTTATGGTTGATTAGTTCCCTTGTTCTTCCTGAGTTCATACTAACTCCTACCCAGTTGCTGACAGATCAAACAAATGATGTTTGCTGTCAGCTTTTTTTTATCTACTGTTTTACCGTCAGCCAACACATTAACCACTAGCGTCCCAATGTTAATAAGCCTAAAATATTGTTAAAAATCCTCCGATAAACATTATGTTGAATTTACAAAAACTGACAAAGACACTGTTGCTCAGTACCATTCTTCACAGTGGGCTTTGCCTCCAAGTCGTGTATGCAGACGAACCGACAGCCCTTAATCAGGTATCTCGCAATCCACAAACCGCCAAAGCCGATGCAGTGCTTAACATGCTGCACCTGAGTGCAGCTGCTGCCGATTGGGACAGTTATTTCAGCTTATTTACCGAAGATGCCGGGTTTATTGGCACGGATATTACCGAACACTGGACAATGGCTGATTTCCAACGTTATGCCCGCAGCAGTAACGGATGGAGTTATGAAACACAGTCCCGCACGCTGGTGCGTCATGGTGATGTCGTTGTGTTTGATGAGATCTTAGATAATAAAAACTATGGGTTATGCCGTGGTACTGGCACGCTGATTCTTACCGAGGATGGTTGGAAGATACTGCAATATCATATGAGTTTCCCCATACCCAATGCCTTGGCCCCGCGCATTACAGACCAAATAAAAGTGTTCCGTAAAAAGGCGGTTAAGACCCCCTAAACGCCAGAGATAAACAGAGATTAGCCAGTTGAGCGACATGGGTAAAACTGTCAAAGTCTTGCTGGCTGATCTCTCTGCCAGTCGTTTGACGATCAGCGTAAAAAATCCCGATTGTTTTGTTTTCTACCCGCAGTGGCGCCACCAGATAGCCATTTACCGGTAACTGCTGTTGCAATATATCTCCCACAGGCAATGTTTCAGAGTCTTTACCCTGCCAACATGCCTGTTGTTTCTCAAGGCAGGATTTCAACATTATGGCGTCTTCATTCAGTTCCAACACAAAGCTCTGCTTCATCTGCTCGGCGTTATCACCTAAGGTAATTCTGGGTTGCAGGCGTTTACGATTAGGTGATAACAGCAACACGGCGCAGCGATCCAGCCCTAACCCATCCAACAAACCTTGTAATGCTGTGAGGATGACCTGATTAAAATCGGGTTTATCCTGAGCAAGTAAGGTGAGCTGTCTGAGTTTTTCTAACAAGATGCTGACATCGGCCACTCTTGGTACAAGTTGCGGTGACGGAGCCAACTGTGCCAGCGTCTCGCGTTTGGGCAGATGTTGCAGCAGCACTTTAGCGCCATAATCAATTGAAAGTCGCCTGGTGGCTTCAAGGCAGAGCTGTATACGTTGTTGAAATTCGGTGATTGGTAATGCCATCAGTTCGGCACATTGCCGCAACCGTCGCTGTAATTCCTCTGGCGACGCATCACTGTCGCTCATCACATCGCTAAGTTTATTGGCAAGAAAAATCGTACGAACTTCCGGTGTCCGCTCATCAGGGTTAAGTAGCGATTTCATCAATAACTCACCAAGCCCCCAACTCCGGGCGAGTCCCTGTGTAAGTTGATTAAAAGACAGCCCCAAATAGTCGCGGGAGACCTGTAAGCGACTGATATTGTCGTCGCAGTTTGTCAGCAAACCATCCAATTCCTCTGCGGGTTGCCCGGCAACACTCCAAAAAGCACTTTCACCAAGGTGATATAGCAACGAGGCAATAAATGCTTCCTCCTGGAGCTCCTCACCATAATCCGCCAACATCATTTTAGTCAGCATCGCTGACTGGAATGAATGCGCCATTAGTTTCAACAGCCGTTGATAAACCGCTGGCGACATATTTTTGTTTTCCAGTAGGCTCGTCAGCAGCTTAGCCGTGATGCAGATATTACGGATAACATCGAAACCGAGTACTACGGCAGCTCGGCTAAGTGTAGTGACTTGACTGATACCTTTGTTGTAAATAGCACTATTGGCAACACGCAGCACGCGAGAGGTTAACGCATTGTCATGCATGATGCTGCGCCCCAGCACCGCCATTGATGACACCTCATCTTTAGCGAGCTGCTCTAACGTGCGGATCATTGAGCCCAGTGCTGGCATTTCCTGCTCACTGATGCGACGCACCCAGTAATCTGCGCCAGGAAAATTTGTCTTCAATAAGATTGACCTTTGGGTTACGACTATTCAGTAACCACTGCCGTGGGTTACGTTTATTAAACATAACTCACCTCGAGCATATTTACATTATTGCAACATAATTTTCCTAGGCTTTGGGTTTATGTGCATAAAAAACGGCGCTAATGCGCCGTTAAATTAGCGGATGCTCTTAGAACTGCGCTTCCTCTGTCGACCCGGTTAATGCAGTCACAGAAGACATTCCGCCCTGAATGATATTGGTCACTCTATCGAAGTACCCTGTACCAACTTCCTGTTGATGTGCCACAAAGGTATAGCCTTTTTCTGCGGCAGCGAATTCAGGTTGTTGCACTTTCTCTACATAATGTTTCATCCCTTCACCACGAGCATACTCGTAGGCAAGATCGAACATGTTGAACCACATGTTATGGATACCCGCCAGTGTGATGAACTGGTACTTGTACCCCATATCCGACAATTCCTGCTGAAAACGAGCAATGGTGGCATCATCGAGATTCTTCTTCCAGTTGAACGATGGCGAGCAGTTGTAAGCCAACAGCTTGCCAGGGAACTTAGCGTGAATAGCCTCTGCAAAACGACGGGCTTCCTCCAGATCCGGTTTAGCTGTTTCACACCACACTAAGTCGGCGTATGGGCAATAGGCTAAACCGCGGGAGATCGCTTGGTCGAGCCCGGCACGGACCCGGTAAAAACCTTCGGAAGTGCGCTCACCGGTAATGAAATCACCATCGTATGGGTCACAATCAGAAGTCAGCAAATCTGCAGCATTGGCATCAGTGCGTGCAATAACCAAGGTGTCCACACCTGAAACATCAGCTGCCAAACGCGCTGCCACCAGTTTTTGCACCGCTTCCTGAGTCGGGACTAATACTTTACCGCCCATATGCCCACACTTTTTCACAGATGCTAACTGATCTTCAAAGTGTACCCCTGCTGCTCCGGCCTCAATCATCGACTTCATCAGTTCGTAAGCATTCAAGACACCACCAAATCCAGCTTCAGCGTCAGCAATAATTGGCAAAAAATAATCTGTATAAGCGGCATCATTGGTATCAATTCCTTGACTCCATTGGATCTGGTCCGCGCGGCGAAACGCATTATTGATCCTTGAGACAACGGCAGGTACCGAGTTAGCCGGATATAAGGACTGATCTGGGTACATGGTACTGGCAAGGTTAGCATCCGCAGCAACCTGCCAACCTGAAAGGTAAATCGCTTCTATGCCCGCTTTAGCTTGTTGTACTGCCTGCCCTCCGGTTAGGGCTCCCAGCGAATTAACATATCCCTTGCGAGCCGCGCCATTGACTAACGACCACAGTTTGGCTGCCCCCATTTTGGCAAGCGTGTTCTCTGGAACCACAGAGCCTCTTAATGCCACCACTTCCTCTGCACTATAAGGTCTACGCACACTAGCCCAACGAGGATTTTCTGCCCAGTCCTGTTTCAGGGCAGCAATTTGCGCCTGACGATTCATTTGGCTTGCCTCAGTCATTTTCACACTCCTTACAAGTTACCCATCGGCTGCACAGCCGACGGCTACATTTACGGGCTGAGCCCAGTCAATTGAATAAATTACGTATTAAGCAGCCGATACCCCGGCAGTGTTAAGAAATCCACCAACTCATCTGCCGTAGTAATCTCCTCGAGTAACGATGCCGCCTGAATGAAACGTCCTTGGGTATAACGCTGTTCACCCACTTCTCGTTTTACTGCGGCCAATTCATCGGTGAGCATGTTGCGAAATAGCGCCTTCGTTACTAATTTGCCATTGCTCAAAGACTTGCCGTGGCGGATCCATTGCCAAATGGAAGTACGGCTGATCTCTGCTGTCGCTGCGTCTTCCATCAAGCCATAAATAGGCACACAGCCGTTACCACCAATCCAGGCTTCGATGTACTGCAGCGCTATACGGATATTCAGACGCATGCCTTCTTCAGTACGACTGCCATCACAAGGTGCCAGCAATTCAGAGGCAAGGATTGGCGCATCGACATCCCGCGTAATATGCAGCTGGTTTGATCGTTCTTTGCCGATATATTCATCGAATATCTCTAGCGCAATCTGGGCAAGACCGGGATGAGCAATCCAGGTGCCATCGTGACCATTTCGAGCTTCCAGCTCTTTGTCTGCCCGTACCCGTTGCAGCACCTTGGCATTGACTTCTGGATCTTTGGCCGGAATAAATGCCGCCATACCGCCCATTGCCAGCGCACCGCGTTTATGACAGGTTTTGATCAACAATCGCGAATAAGCACTGAGGAATGGTTTATCCATGCCCACCTGCTGACGATCGGGCAAAACTCTGTCCGGATGATTTTTCAATGTTTTGATATAGCTGAAGATGTAGTCCCATCGGCCGCAGTTGAGCGCCACGATATTCGAACGCAATTCATAGAGAATTTCGTCCATTTCAAACACTGCAGGTAAGGTTTCAATCAGACATGTACATTTAATTGTGCCCGGCTGCAGGCAAAACCGTTCCTCTACAAATGCGAATACCTTGGCCCACCAACGGGCCTCAAGATGACTTTCCAATTTCGGGATATAGAAATATGGACCACTGCCCTTTGCCAACAGTTGGCGGTAGTTATGGAAAAAATAGAGAGCAAAATCAAACAGGCAACCTGGGATAGCTTTACCGTTAAACCATACGTGATCTTCAGGAAGGTGCAGGCCTCTTACGCGGGCAACCAACACCGCTGGAGTATCACACAGCTGGTAATGTTTACCGGTGTCAGGCGCGGTGTATTCAATTTCCCCTCTGACAGCATCCTGCAAATTCACCTGCCCCTGGATCAACTTTTCCCAACTAGGAGCCAGCGAATCTTCAAAGTCCGCCATAAACACTTTCACACCCGCATTGAGTGCGTTAATGATCATCTTGCGGTCCACCGGCCCAGTAATTTCTACCCGGCGATCTTGCAAGTCTTTGGGAATACCCAGAATTTGCCAATCTCCGTCTCTGATTGACTGAGTTTCTGGTAGAAAGTCAGGAAGTGTCCCCATATCGATTGTTTGCTGACGCTTTTTACGGCGAGCCAGCAAGCTATCAACTTCATCGGCAAACTGCCCACACAATGCCTGTAATAACGCGCAGGCTCCTTCCGTTAATACCCGCTCTTGCCCGGCAATCGGATTGGCTTTTATTTCCAAATTGCCAGCAGTAGTGAGTGGACGTTCAGCGGTCTGTTGCATTGACAACCTCCAAGTTTAAAAAATTCATAGTCACACAACTTTCATATGTTCTTTTAAGACCACAACCTATAGACAAAAAATAAACAATGCAATAGTCAAAAAGTCATAAAACGATGTGATTTTAGTCATAAAAATTGGTATGACCAAAACCATAAATTTAATTTAATAT
>NZ_JAFNJD010000046.1:0-39360 GCF_017368415.1 Shewanella sp. 4t3-1-2LB | reverse complement strand
TGCGGCTAAAACGAGGAAAATGATATCAACCAAATTATGTTCCAAGTTGATATATGAACGTGGGTCTTCAATGAGTTTCAAATGGTCAAACAAGGACATGGATTAGGCTGAGTAGAATAACATGCCTGATCAGATCATGCTGATATCGATAAGTTCCATGCTGTTAACAAAGTATGATCCCACCCTGATATCCAGGTAGCCCGTTTACGGGCCGTAAGTAATCGCTTTATGCACATGTCAGATCGCGATGCGCCAGCTAGGGCGCTGCTGGTAGGAGAGCCTTATAGGCGCATATGAAAAACCTCCGGCTATGCCGGAGGATATTTTTTTAATGTAGTGAATCACTATCGCTCATCAATTTTTAATCTTTGGCAACCTTCTTGCATGACCCCAGTATCTACAGATAAGGCGTCAAATGGCTGACGACGGGAGACGACATCATGCAAATCGGTGGCAACCCTCTACTGCAGGAAATGCAGTCATTAACAGGTGAAATAAATCCCAATAGTATTTCACCCTCTCCACTTCGCCAGGTTAATAGTACCAGCGGTGCCGATTTTGCGGATTTACTCAGCCAGGCTGTGGGTCATGTTAGTGAATTGCAGACTACCTCCTCGAGTTTGGCAACCCGCTTGGATATGGGGGATACTACCGTGAGCCTGTCTGATACTGTGATTGCGCGAGAGAAGGCGAGTGTCGCTTTTGAAGCCACAGTGCAGGTACGTAATAAGCTGGTTGAAGCTTATAAAGAAATCATGAGCATGCCGGTATAAATCAGCACGATAGCGGGAATTTAACGTGAGTACAGAATTAGTCGCAGAAAATAACGCCACACTTCCTTCCGCCAGCGGCGCGCAGCAGGAAAATAAATCCGGCGTAATGGGCATGCTGGGCAGTGTTGATATGCTAAGGCAGATCACGATGATCCTGGCGCTGGCTATCTGTTTAGCATTGGCTGTGTTTATTATGATCTGGGCGCAGGAGCCTGAGTATCGTCCGCTGGGTAAAATGGACACAGATCAGCAGGTGCAGGTGCTGGATGTCCTCGATAAAAACCGCATCCCTTACAAAATTGATGTTGATGTTATCAAGGTGCCGGAAGATCAGTATCAGCAGGTAAAATTGTTGCTGAGCCGTTCTGGGGTATCAACCAGCAGTGAAGATAAGGACTTTTTGAATCAGGATTCCGGCTTCGGTGTGAGTCAACGCATGGAACAGGCGCGGCTCAAACATAGCCAGGAGTTGAATCTCGCGCATGCTATCGAAGAACTTAACAGTGTTAGCCGTGCCAAGGTGATCTTAGCGCTGCCGAAAGAAAATGTATTTGCCCGTACTCGTTCAGAGCCCAGCGCTACCGTGGTGGTCACCACCCGCAAAGGCGGTCTGGGTCAGGAAGAGGTTGACGCGATTGTTGATATTGTGGCATCTGCGGTACATGGAATGGATCCCAGTAAAGTCACCGTCACCGATGCCAGTGGCCGTTTGTTAAATTCTGGCAGTCAAGATGCTACCTCTGCGAGGGCCAGACGTGAACTGGAAATTGTGCAGCAAAAAGAGCAGGAATATCGCAATAAGATTGATTCAATTCTGATCCCAATTCTGGGGCCAGAGAACTTCACCTCACAGGTTGATGTGAATATGGACTTCACCGCGGTTGAGCAAACGGCCAAGCGGTTTAATCCAGATTTGCCGGCACTGCGCAGCGAAATGACCGTGGATAATAAATCGGTTAATGGTACCAGTGGTGGTGTTCCTGGGGCGCTGACCAATCAGCCACCGATGGCCTCCAATATTCCGCAGCAGGCGACCGGTGATAATGCAGAGAAACCTGTTTCCAGTACCAGTCATAACGAAGCGACCCGTAATTACGAGTTAGATACCACCATTAGTCATACTAAACAGCAGGTTGGTAACGTCCGGCGTGTCAGTGTTTCCGTGGCAGTAGATTTCAAGTCCGGCCCCGCTGATGCCAACGGACAGACCACCCGGGTACCACGCACTGATGCCGAAATGGCCAATATCCGGCGTTTGCTGGAAGGTGCTATCGGCTTTAACACCCAGCGGGGTGATATTATTGAAGTCGTGACTGTGCCATTTATGGATCAACTGGTTGAGGCTTTGCCGCCAGTACCTATGTGGGAACAACCGTGGTTTTGGCGTGCAGTCAAACTGGTATTAGGGGCTTTGGTGATTTTGGTGCTGATCCTGTTTGTGGTACGGCCTATGCTGAAGCGGTTAATCTACCCGAATGAAACCAATATGCCGGATGAGCCACAACTGGGTCACGAGCTGGCAGATATTGAAGATCAATATGCGGCAGACACACTGGGCATGCTGCATAAACCGGACGCTGAGTACAGTTATGCCGAAGACGGTTCTATCCTGATCCCCGCTTTGCATAAAGATGATGATATGATTAAGGCTATCCGAGCACTGGTGGCTAATGAACCTGAACTCTCCACTCAAGTCGTGAAAAACTGGTTACAAGACGATGGCAAATAACGAAGAGGCCAAAGCGCCTGCTGCTTTTGATGTAAAATCCCTCAGTGGCATAGATAAAACTGCCATATTACTGCTGAGTCTGAGTGAAGCGGATGCGGCATCTATTCTCAAACATCTGGAACCCAAGCAGGTTCAGAAGGTGGGGATGGCGATGGCCAGTATGCAAGAGTTTGGGCAGGAGCGCGTTACCGCCGTGCATAAGTTGTTTCTGGATGATATTCAGAAATATTCTTCAATCGGGTTTAACAGTCAGGAATTTATCCGCAAAGCGCTGACCGCCGCATTAGGGGAAGACAAGGCGGGTAATCTGATTGACCAGATTGTTATGGGCAGCGGTGCAAAAGGGCTAGATTCATTAAAATGGATGGATGCTCGCCAAGTCGCCAGCATTATTCAGAACGAACATCCGCAGATCCAAACCATCGTGTTGTCTTATCTGGAACCCGATCAAGCGGCGCAGATATTTGCACAATTCCCGGAAAATACTCGTTTAGATCTGATGATGCGTATCGCCAATTTGGAAGAGGTTCAGCCTGCGGCGTTACAAGAACTGAACGATATTATGGAAAAACAGTTTGCGGGTCAGGGCGGGGCTCAGGCTGCGAAGATGGGTGGCCTGAAAGCGGCAGCCAACATCATGAACTATCTGGACACTGCTGTGGAAAGCCAACTGATGGAAACCATGCGCGAATCCGACGAAGAGATGGCACAGCAGATCCAAGATTTGATGTTTGTGTTCGAAAATCTTATCGATGTCGACGATCGCGGTATGCAGACCTTGTTGCGTGAAGTGCAGCAGGATGTGCTGATGAAGGCATTGAAAGGTGCCGATGATCAATTGCGTGAGAAAATCTTCAACAACATGTCCAAACGTGCTGCAGAGCTTATGCGTGACGACCTGGAGGCCATGGGGCCGGTCAGGGTCAGCGAAGTGGAAGTGGCGCAAAAAGAGATCTTATCTATTGCGCGTCGCCTGTCCGATGCCGGCGAAATTATGCTGGGCGGTGGTGGCAGCGAAGAATTCCTCTAAGGCGTTGGCGCTATGGCCGAACACATACCCTCACGGAATATTATCCCGCCAGAAGAGGCCTCCTCGTTTGACGAGTGGCCTTTGCCTGATGTTGGCGCTTTTCTGCCGCCGAAAATGGAAACCAATGTTTTTGGACGTAAAACTGTAGAATATCAAGCGCCAAGCGCTGATAAGCCGGTTGCACCGCCGACCATGGCGGAAATTGAATCCATTCGTGCCGATGCTGAGCAGGAAGGGTTTGCCGAGGGCAAGGCAGCCGGGCTTAAAGAAGGTCTAGAACAAGGACGCTTGCAAGGGCTGGAGCAGGGCCATGCAGAAGGCTTAGCGCAAGGGTTGGAACAAGGTAAAGCGGAAGGATTACAACAAGCGCAAACATTGCTCAGTCAGTTTGAACAGTTGTTGACGCAGTTTCAGCACCCTTTGGCGTTACTGGATTTACAGATAGAACAGTCTTTATTGACCCTGGCAGAAAATCTTAGCCGCAGTGTTATTGGTCATGAATTGAAAACCCATCCAGAGCATATTCTCGCGGCGTTGCGTCAGGGGATTGACGCGTTACCGATAAAGGAACAAAAGGTCACTATCCGGCTGCACCCAGAGGATGCGGAACTGGTGCAATCGCTGTATGGCGCCGAACAATTACAGCGTAATCAGTGGCAAATCGAAAAAGATCCGGGGCTCAGTCGTGGTGATTGTGTCGTGGCTTGCCAGCGTTCACAGGTGGATATGCGGCTGGAAACTCGGTTGCAGAAAGTGTTCAGTGAAACCTTGAATCGCCGTCAGCAACTGGCGCGGGACGAAACACAATTAGCACAGCAGTTATCGTCTGAACAGCATGTAAGCAACGAAGCAGATCCGCAGGATAAGGTAACTTCTGAAGCGTCAGATGCGGGGGCAGGAGAGGATCATGGAACAGCGCCAACGCCATCTGCTTGATGAATTGAGTCAGCTCAATCAACGTACGGGGTCTTATCAGCCCATCGCCAGCGGACAACTGGTGCGAGTCGTCGGCTTAACACTGGAAGCGACGGGCTGCCGAGCGCCTGTTGGTAGTCTATGTGCGATTGATACCGTATCTGGCACCATGGTGGCCGAGGTCGTTGGGTTTGACGATGACCTGTTGTATTTGATGCCGGTTGAGGAATTACGTGGCGTGGTGCCTGGTGCTCGAGTTATTCCCCTTGGTGAGCAGACAAGTCTTAATGTCGGCATGAAACTGCTTGGGCGTGTACTTGATGGCAACGGTCAACCCTTAGATGGTCTTGGGCCGCTAAGTACTCAGGAGCAGACCTCTCGCCACAGCGAACCAATCAATCCGTTAGCCAGACGGGCAATTACTGAACCACTTGATGTTGGCGTTAGGGCTATCAATGCCATGTTGACGGTAGGGAAAGGTCAGCGCATGGGGTTGTTCGCTGGCTCAGGTGTCGGCAAAAGTGTGTTGTTGGGGATGATGACCCGTGGTACTACGGCTGACATCATTGTTGTGGGACTTGTCGGTGAACGTGGTCGCGAAGTTAAAGAGTTTATTGAAGAGATTTTGGGTGACGAGGGGCGCGCCCGTTCGGTAGTTATTGCTGCCCCCGCTGATACCTCGCCGCTGATGCGCTTGCGTGCCTGCGAAACCTCTACACGCATTGCCGAGTATTTTCGTGATTTGGGATATGACGTGCTGCTACTGATGGACAGTCTGACCCGTTATGCCCAGGCGCAGCGTGAAATCGCATTAGCCGTAGGGGAGCCGCCTGCCACCAAAGGTTATCCGCCATCAGTATTTGCGCGGTTACCGCGATTGGTCGAACGTGCTGGGAACGGAGGTGAAGGTCAGGGCTCTATTACCGCTTTTTATACAGTGTTGACGGAAGGTGATGATCAGCAAGACCCGATTGCCGATGCTTCTCGAGCGATTCTTGATGGCCATATTGTTCTGTCACGTGCACTGGCAGATTCTGGACACTATCCGGCAATCGATATCGAAGCTTCCATCAGCCGTGTTGCGCCTATGGTGATTTCTGCCGAACATCTGGAGGCGATGCGCCGGGTTAAACAGATGTACTCTCTGTATCAACAAAATCGCGATTTGATATCTATTGGTGCTTATTCTCAGGGCAGCGATCCGCGGATTGACAATGCCATTCGTCTGCAACCGGCGATGAATGCTTTTCTCAGACAGCGGCTGCATGAGTCGGTTAGTTTTGCCGATAGTCAACAGATGTTGGGGCAACTCGCCGCACAGTGCCGAGTATGAGGGCTTAAAATTAGATGGCGCAAACCGATCCATTACTCACCGTGCTTAAATTGGCCAACGAAGCTGAAGAGCAGGCCGCGCTGCGCTTAAAGGCGGCGCAGTTTGAGCACCAAAAACGCGTCAATCAGTTACAGTCGTTGCGAGATTACCGCCTCGACTACATGCGACAGCTAGCCGCACAGCAAGGACAGCAGATCCGTGCTGACTATTATCAACAGTTTCACCGCTTTGTGCGTCAGGTGGATGAGGCAATTAAACAACAGTTGGCGGTGGTGGCTGAGGCTGAGCGGCAAAAGCAATACCGGCAGCAACACTGGATGGAAAAGCAGCAGAAACGTAAAGCGGTAGAACTACTACTGGAGAAGAAAGCTCTGCAAAAACAACAGCGAGAAAACAAGCAAGAACAAAAGCTCATTGACGAATTTGCCTCCCAACAGTTCCAGCGACGAAAACTGAGCACTCATCTATAAAACTATCTGGCCTGTTTTTTGCTTCATGTCATTACTACTGGTAGATATCGCCAAATTTCAGGTCACTGCAGAACAGCAATAATGCAGTGGCTTCACGCTGGAGGACAGCATGCAACAGCTAGCCAACAACGTATTATTATCTCCTCAGAATAACGCGGGGAAAGTCATCACAGACTCTGCTAAAGGTTCTGATAAATCTGATTTTTTTGATGCTTTTCAACAAGCGCAATCCAGTAATAATTACGCCGGGAATAAAGCCAGCGCACAGGTGAGTGCTTACTCTGCATCAGCCGCCGCGGGTAGCAAGAAGACCTTGTCCAGCAGCAACGCTGACACTGATGATAAAGTCGCCTCTGTGTTAGGGCAGATTTCGATGGGCAAGAAGTTGCCGCCGGAAGAAAAATTACAAAATGCTGTCACCAAACTGGCCCAATTAGCCGGGCTGGACGAACAGCAGTTACAACAGCTTTCAGCGGAAGATCCCAAAGCAATGCTAAAGCAATTAGCCGCAATGCTGAACAGTCAGTCCGCCGAGAACTCTGGCAGTGATACTATTGGGGATAGCAGCAACTCTGCGCTTGCTAAATTACTTAATGCGCTTGCGGCGCTGCTACAACAAAGTCAGCAGCAAGGTGATGCATCGACAACAGACACCGACCAAACATTACAGGCATTATTGTCTCAGTTGCAGCAAACTGACTCCGAGGTGCATACGGCGCCCTCTGACCAAAGTGCTACCGCTAAGCCTGGGGTTAACAAGGACGATGAATCACAAGCGGATTCTCCGCTTGAACAAGCGCTAGCAGAGTTATTGGCAGCACTACAACAGTTGCCGGTGAATCAGACGTCACAACCATCAAACTCCTCGAGTGGTGACGAGTTGCTTGACGTCAACGGTTCAACACAGGCATCGCCTCAAGGGCAGTTACAGCAACTATTGGCGCAATTATTGGCCGATGAGCAATCGTCAGCAAAAGACGGCGATAACAACAGCGTGACTGACAAGTCGCTGCTGGCGGGGCTCGCAGCCAACAAAGCGGAACAACAAGGCACTATGCTGAGCGCTGACGGTGATGGCGCAGCTAAAGCAAGCAGCCTAGATAAATTCAGCGACAGCATCAAGGCGGCACTCGAAAGCGTTGCAGATAACGCTGTAAAGTCCCCGTTAAACAAAGAGAGCTTGTCGGATAACGTTATTACAGACAACAAATCGACACAGAACTCCTTGGCGCTGGGTGCGGCGAATACTAATCAGCGCAATGAAATTGTTCAGTATCAGCTGTCAATGCGTCAGGTGGGCGAGCCATTACAAAATACCCAGGAATTGGCGCAACGATTTGCCCCGGTCATGAGGCAACAGTTGCTGACGATGGTTAACAATGGTGTGCATCATGCGGAGATCCGCCTCGATCCGCCAGAGCTTGGGGCGATGACAGTCAAGTTGCAAGTACAAGGGGACCACACTCAGGTGCAGTTCCATGTCACCCAGCCGCAAACCCGAGATCTGCTTGAGCATTCGATGCCCAGATTAAGAGAGTTGTTACAACAGCAAGGAATGCAATTGGCAGACGGACAAGTATCTCAAGGTGGTGGGCAGCAGAGTCAGCCGCAGGGGCAGATGTCCAGCAATGGTGACATTTCTTCAACAGCTGTTGGTGAAATTTCCGCCGAAGAACTCAGCGCGGCCCCAGAACCGTCGTTAACTTCGACATCTGCTATAGATTATTATGCGTGAGCAGGTAACCTATTAGGCCGGGAACGTTATCGGACAGCGTAACAGGAATAATTCATGGCAGAACAAGACGAACTGCAATTGCAGGAAAACCAGGAAGGTAATAGCAAACGCAAGAAAAAGTTACTGATTTTCGGCGGTGCGGGTGTACTGGTATTGGTGCTGCTTGGCGTTGTGCTGTGGTTGGTGCTGGGCGGCAGTAAAGAGGAAGCACCTGCCGCGGCTGACGCCACTAAAACGGCACAGCCTGACACGGCCAAAGAAGCATTTTATGTGGCAATGCCAAGACCCTTTTTATTCAATCTGCCGGGGAACAATCAAACTCGGCTGGTGGAGATTAAAGTGCAGTTGATGGTGCGTGGCAGTGATGATGACACGTTGTTGAAAAAGCATATTCCACTGGTGGAAGATGCGTTGTTGACCACTTTCAGCAGCGGCAGTGTTGAGAAACTCAGCACACAGGCCGGAAAAGATGAGTTACGACAATTGGCACTATTGAATGTACAGAATACGCTGCAACCGGTAACAGGCCGCAAAGTGGTCGAAAAAGTACTGTTTACCGGCTTTGTGATGCAATAGCCCCGGATTTGACAAAATAGAGGCGGTATCGTGAGCGACTTATTAAGCCAGGACGAAATTGATGCGCTGTTGCATGGTGTCGATGATATCGATGAAGAAGAGGTAGAAGAGTCCGGCCTTGAGGCCAAGAACTATGACTTTTCCTCTCAGGATCGCATCGTCCGTGGACGTATGCCGACGCTGGAAATTGTCAACGAGCGTTTTGCCCGGCATCTGCGGATCAGCATGTTCAATATGATGCGGCGCTCAGCAGAAGTTTCCATCAATGGTGTGCAAATGCTGAAATTTGGCGAGTATGTGCATACGTTGTTTGTGCCCACCAGTCTTAACATGGTGCGTTTCAATCCGCTCAAAGGCACAGCGCTGATCACCATGGAAGCGCGTCTGGTATTTATCCTCGTGGATAACTTTTTTGGTGGGGACGGGCGTTTTCACGCCAAGATTGAAGGGCGCGAATTCACCCCAACGGAACGGCGAATCATTCAGTTACTGATGAAGATCGTCTTTGAAGATTACAAAGATGCTTGGGCACCGGTAATGGATGTGGAGTTTGATTTTCTCGATTCTGAAGTTAACCCGGCAATGGCTAACATCGTCAGCCCGACTGAGGTTGTGGTAGTCAACTCATTTCACATTGAAGTCGACGGTGGTGGTGGGGACTTCCATATCACCATGCCTTATTCCATGATTGAACCTATCCGTGAGTTACTCGATGCCGGTGTGCAAAGTGATAAACAGGATACCGACATGCGCTGGTCGCAAGCGCTTAAAGATGAAATCATGGATGTCAAAGTGGGGATCGATGCCACCTTGGTGGAAAAAGAACTGTCACTCAGAGATGTGATGGAATTTAAAGCGGGTGATGTTATTCCGGTCGAGTTACCTGAATATCTGGTGATGCGCATTGAAGATCTACCGACCTATCGCTGTAAACTTGGTAAAGTTCAGGATAATCTGGCACTACAAGTCGCCGCCAAGATCCAGCGGCCAGAAACGGTCAAGACCGAGTTACAGCTGGTTACCCATAAAAACAAGTCAAAAGATCTCTCTGAAATATAAGGTGCAATACGCATGAGTAACGATGAGATGGACGATTGGGCTGCCGCGATGGCAGAACAAGCCGACGAAGAAGCTAAAGCGGTGGAGCTGGATGAGCTGAAAAGCACAGCTAAAACCACCTTAGTAGATGACGCTAAATTGGATACCATTTTGGACATCCCCGTCACTATTTCTATGGAAGTAGGACGTAGCTTCATCAGCATTCGCAACCTGTTGCAGTTAAACCAAGGGTCTGTGGTTGAGCTGGACCGAGTGGCCGGCGAGCCGCTCGATGTAATGGTAAATGGTACGCTGATTGCCCATGGTGAAGTGGTGGTGGTTAACGATAAATTTGGTATCCGCCTGACCGATGTTATCAGCCAGACTGAACGTATCAAAAAACTCAAGTGAGCTTCTTATGAGTCAGACCCTTGCAACTACCGCAGATGCAGCCCAAGCGGTTACCGGTAAAAGCTCCGTGGATATCACCGCCTTTGCCGGTATGTTTGGTGGCCTGTTGTTGGTATTGCTGATCATTTTTTTGCTGGCTTATCTGCTGAAACGCCTGAATCTGGTCAGTGGCACTCATTCTGTGATCAAAACGCTGGCGCAGACACCTGTGGGACCGAAGGAACGCTTGGTATTGGCTGAGCTTGACGGACAACAGTATTTACTGGGCGTGACTGCTGGGCAGATCACCTTACTGGACAAATTGCAGCAGCCAGTGTTGATTGAAACCAATACTTTCGCGAATCGGCTAAAAATGGCCAGGCAGGGTCAGCAATGAAGTGGTCGCTGCCGCTTGTCGCGCTACTGGTATTGCTGCTGCCTTCAATGGCGCAGGCTCAGGATGCTTTATTTCCTGCGGTGACCGTCACCACAGGGCCTAATGGTGCGACTGAATATTCAGTGACCATGCAGATCCTGTTGCTGATGACAGCGCTGAGCTTTTTGCCCGCAATGGTCATCATGCTCACCTCTTTTACCCGGATAATTGTGGTACTGGCTATCTTGCGTCAAGCGCTAGGGTTGCAGCAGACGCCGTCAAATCAGGTATTGATTGGTATCAGCCTATTTATGACTTTTTTTATCATGTCGCCAGTGTTTGATAAAATTTATGACAATGCGGTGCAGCCTTACATGAATGAAACCATGACACTGCAACAAGCCATAAAAACCGGTGAGGGGCCACTGAAGCAGTTTATGCTGGCGCAAACCCGTAACACTGATTTGAATTCCTTTATTGAAATTGCCGGTTACAAGAATATTCAAAAACCGGAAGATACCCCAATGACAGTGGTGATCCCGGCATTTATCACCAGCGAGCTTAAAACCGCATTTCAAATCGGTTTTATGCTGTTTATTCCATTCCTGGTGCTTGATCTGGTGGTTGCCAGTATCCTGATGGCCATGGGGATGATGATGTTGTCTCCGATGATTGTTTCTCTGCCATTTAAGATTATGTTGTTTGTGCTGGTGGATGGCTGGACGCTGGTAATGGGTACGTTAGCCAACAGTTTCGGGCAATAGGAGAGCACCATGACACCTGAAGCTTTTGTCGATGTGTTGCGTGAAGCGCTGTCGGTGATTGTGATCATCGTGTCTGCGGTTATCGTGCCCAGTCTGATCATTGGTCTGGTTGTGTCGGTTTTTCAGGCTGCCACCTCAATCAACGAGCAGACGCTGAGTTTTTTACCGCGTTTGCTAACAACCTTATTAGCGCTGATGTTTCTCGGCCACTGGTTAGTGCAGACGATGATGGACTTCTTTATGGAAATGGTGCAGCGGATCCCGCAAGTGGTGGGTTAGTGCATGGAAATCCTGTTTGATTCCATTCAACAGGTACTGGCCGCTTATCTTTGGCCACTTTTTCGTATTGCCAGTATGTTGATGGTGATGGCGATTTTCGGTGCTAGTACCACACCCACCAGAGTGCGCCTGCTGATGGCGGTAGCCATTACCGTAGCCGTGGCACCGGTATTACCTCCCATGCCCAACATTGAGCTAATGTCACTGGCATCGGTATTGGTGACGGTTCAGCAACTACTTATCGGTTCAGCGATGGGGTTTGTGACGTTATTATTGATGCAGACATTTGTCTTGACCGGGCAGATTATCGGCATGCAAACCAGTTTAGGTTTTGCGTCTATGGTTGACCCGGCTTCTGGACAGCAAACGCCGGTTGTGGGCAACTTCTTTCTGGTGCTGACAACACTGATTTTCCTCAGCGTTGATGGTCACTTGGTACTGATCCGCATGCTCGTTGCCAGTTTTAATACCATCCCCGTATCTATTCACGGTATTAGTATTGCCAGTTATCGCAGCTTGGCAGAGTGGGGCAGCTATATGTTTGGCGCGGCGCTAACTATGTCCGTTTCAGCCATTGTGGCCCTGCTGACGGTGAATCTGGCTTTTGGTGTGATGACGCGTGCTTCACCGCAATTGAATATCTTCTCTATTGGCTTTCCCGTCACTATGATTGGCGGCTTGCTGATATTGTGGCTGACGTTGGGGCCTGTGATGGCACATTTCGATGATGTCTGGCATGACGCGCAGGTATTGTTGTGTGATATTGCTCAGTTGCAATGCAAGCTTGATGGAGGTCCCTGATGGCGGAAAATCAGGATGGTCAAGAAAAGACCGAACAAGCGACGTCGAGGCGACTGGAGCAGGCAAGAGAAAAAGGACAGGTCGCGCGTTCGCGTGAATTGGGTACCTCTGCGGTGCTGTTGGCAGCAGCCATCGGCCTCATGGTGATTGGTCCTAGTCTAGCTAAAAGCCTGATGGAAATGATGACCAAAGTCTACACCATGGACCGGTCACAGATTTTTGATACTAACAGCATGTTTACTGTGTGGCAGACGGTGATAAGCGAGTTAGGCTGGCCCGTGCTTGGCTTTATTCTGATGCTTGGTGCTGTGGCATTTATTGGCAACATTGTGTTGGGGGGAATTACTTTTTCCACCGAAGCGATTATGCCTAAAGGCACTAAAATGAACCCGGTGAACGGCCTAAAACGCATGTTCGGTATTCAGGCCGTGGTGGAACTTACCAAGGGAATTGCCAAATTCTCGGTGGTAGCCCTCTCAGGCTATTTTTTGCTGACCTACTACTTCCCCGATATTCTCAATCTGTCACAAGACAATCTGCCCGGTAATGTAGGTCATGCACTCAAGTTGCTGATTTGGTTGTTTATCTTATTGTGTGCCTCAACACTGTTAATTGTCGTCATCGATGTGCCATACCAGATTTGGAATCACAACAAACAGTTGAGGATGACCAAACAGGAAGTCAAAGATGAGTACAAGGACACTGAAGGTAAACCCGAAGTTAAAGGGCGTATTCGGCAGTTACAGCGAGAAATGGCACAGCGGCGGATGATGGCAGAGGTCCCCAAGGCTGATGTGATAGTGGTCAATCCTGAGCATTTTGCGGTAGCACTGAAATATGATGCCAAAAAATCGCCGGCACCTTATTTGGTTGCTAAAGGCGCTGATGACATCGCTTTTAAAATTCGCGAGATTGCTCGCGAATATAATGTTCCCATCGTGGCCGCACCGTTGCTGGCCCGCGCTATTTACCACACCACCAAACTGGAACAACAGATCCCTGATGGCCTGTTTACCGCCGTGGCGCAAGTGCTGGCCTATGTTTATCAGCTGCGGCAGTATCAGAAAGGCCGGGGTCGAAAGCCTACCCCTTTGCCGCTTAGTCAACCGATCCCCGAAGAGTTTAAGCAGTATTGACGTTGGTTGGCCTGGATTTTGCCTACACCAGACAAAGTGTCAAAACTCAGGCTGAAAGATGGATGTAAGAGCAACGTTCGGACAGTTACGTCAGGTTAAGCCCACATCGTTGAAAGGCATTGGTACCCCGCTACTTGTCTTGGCGACACTGGCGATGATTGTGTTGCCGATGCCGGCATTTTTGCTGGATATTCTGTTTTCCTTCAATATTGCGCTGGCATTAGTGGTCTTGCTGGTTGCGGTGTACACGAGTCGACCACTGGATTTTGCGGCGTTCCCTACGGTGCTGTTGGTTGCCACCTTGCTGCGCTTGGCGCTGAACGTGGCATCTACCCGTGTTGTGTTACTGGAAGGCCACAATGGTCCTGATGCTGCGGGTAAAGTGATTGAGGCCTTCGGCTCAGTGGTTATTGGTGGTAACTACGCAGTGGGGCTGGTGGTTTTTTTAATCCTGATCATCATTAACTTTGCAGTTGTGACGAAAGGTGCTGGTCGTATCTCAGAAGTAAGCGCCCGCTTTACATTAGATGCCATGCCAGGAAAGCAGATGGCAATCGACGCCGATCTGAATGCTGGCATTATTAATCAGGATCAAGCGCGCTTGCGCCGGGCCGAAGTGACCAGCGAAGCTGACTTCTATGGTTCCATGGACGGTGCCTCGAAATTTGTCAAAGGCGATGCCATCGCTGGTATTTTAATTCTCTGTATCAACATCGTGGGCGGCTTCATCATTGGTATGGTGCAGCATGGCTTGGGGTTTTCTCAGGCAGTAGAAATCTATACCTTGTTGACTATCGGTGATGGTCTGGTTGCTCAGATCCCTGGTTTGCTGCTGTCCATTGCCGCGGCGCTAATGGTGACCCGTCAGAACGAGTCTGGCGACATGGGGCAACAAGTCGTACAGCAGATGTTTGACAATCCCAAGTCACTCATCATCGCTGCTGCTGTCTTGTTTGTGATGGGGATTGTCCCCGGGATGCCACATTTGGCATTCTTGAGTTTTGCGCTGCTGGCATCTACCGGCGCGTTTTTTATCTTTAGACGCAATGAAAAGAACAAACAGCAGGCACTGGAACTGGCTAAAAAAGGCCCAACAGAAAAGAATCTTACTGAACCTAAAGAACTCAGCTGGGACGATGTGCGGCCGGTGGATACCATCGGTTTGGAAGTCGGATACCGTTTGATCCCGTTGGTGGATAAAGGGCAAGGCGGTGAATTACTCAGTCGTATTAAAGGGGTTCGTAAGAAACTGTCACAGGAATTGGGCTTTTTAGTCCCGGCTGTGCATATTCGCGATAATCTGGATTTGTCTCCCAGCGCCTATCGGATCTCGCTGATGGGGGTCGCGTGTGGTGAGGCTGAAGTGCGCCACGATTGTGAATTGGCCATCAATCCAGGTCAGGTATTTGGCAAACTCGACGGTGTTGAAACCAAAGATCCAGCGTTTGGTCTGGATGCCGTGTGGATTACGCCTGAGCTGCGTGAACATGCTCAGACCCTCGGTTATACCGTGGTGGATACCTCAACGGTGATTGCCACACACTTGAGCCAGTTGCTGACCAATAATGCCGCCAAGTTGCTTGGCTACGAAGAGGTACAGCAGCTGCTGGATATGTTGGCCAAACGCGCCCCGAAACTGGTGGATGGTTTTGTGCCTGACATTATGTCGCTGGGTAACGTGGTTAAAGTTATGCAGAATCTGCTTAATGAAGGGGTTTCTATTCGCGATCTCCGCACCATCGTCCAGACATTGCTGGAGTATGGACCGAAGAGCAACGACACCGAAGTACTTACCGCTGCGGTGCGCATTGCGCTTAAGCGGATGATTGTGCAGGAAATCGCAGGCCCTGAGGCGGAGATCCCTGTCATTACTTTGGCACCAGAATTGGAACAGATGTTGCATCAGTCAATGCAAGCGACAGGCGGCGATGGTCCGAATATCGAACCCGGTCTGGCGGAACGGATGCAAAAGTCCCTCGCCAGCGCAGCGCAGAAGCAGGAAATGGTTGGACAACCCGCCATTTTGCTGACATCGGGTATGCTGCGCGCCACCTTGTCTCGTTTCGTCAAGCACACGATTCCTAATCTTCGGGTGATCTCATATCAGGAAGTGCCAGACGAAAAGCAAATCCGTATCGTTTCCGCTGTGGGCCAGTAGGAGTAACAGAGAGTGAAAATAAAACGCTTTTTTGCCAAAGATATGCGTGCTGCACTGGCGCAAGTCAAAGATACCCTCGGGGCTGATGCGGTGATTATGTCGAACAAGAAAGTCACCGGTGGCATTGAGATTGTGGCGGCTGTGGACTACGACGAACCGCAGGCTAATGTTCCACAAACGCCGGTATTTAGTGATTTGAGTGAAGACAAAGTGTCACTCGGCCATGTCCGCAGCGAAACTAAAGCCAAGCCTGCCGCAGCCGCAGATTCATTACAAGCATTGCTTGAGCGGCAGCATAATCGTCTCACTCAGCAATTGTCTAAACAGCCAGCTGCCGCCAGAGATAATGAGCTGCCAGCATGGGCGCGAGGTTTGAACGGTGAAACTGGCACCGCTAAACCAAGACAAAATCTGCAAGATATGACGCCAACGTCTACACTCAATGGCAAAAATGGTAACGCAAAACAGCAACTCGAACTGGATTCTATGCGTCAGGAGTTATCTTCTTTACGCAGTTTGTTAACGCACCAGCTCAATGAGTTGATGATGGATCATAAAAATCGTCATGATCCGGTTGGTGCCATGTTGGAACGTAAGCTTTTAGAGGCAGAGTTTGCGCCGCAAGTCGCGGCCAAATTGGCCGGGTTGTCACAGCATTATGCGCCTGCGGATTTGGTTAAGGCATTACCACAGTCACTGGCTAATCTGCTGAGCAATCAAGGTGACGATATCGTGCGCCAGGGCGGCATTGTCGCCTTAGTGGGACCCACGGGGGTCGGTAAAACGACAACGCTGGCGAAAATTGCTGCCAGATTCGTGGCTCACCATGGTCCAGATTCGGTGGTATTGATCACTACCGATCATTATCGCATTGGAGCCTTTGAGCAATTGGCAACTTATGGCAAGATAATGGGATGTCCGGTGAAGCAAGCCCAAGATCTCAATGAGTTGGAACAGATTGTCTACCAGTTCCGTAATCGTAAACTGGTATTAATTGACACCGCTGGAATGGGGCAGCGAGACATGCGTTTATGCCAGCAGCTGGATAGCCTTACCGCCAACAGCCGTCTACCTATCCGCAGTTTTTTGGTGCTGTCAGCCACAGGGCAGCGGCGCGTTCTGGAAGAGGCCATCAACCAGTTCAAGCGTATTCCACTGGCAGGCGCTATATTAACCAAACTGGATGAATCAGTTTCTTTAGGAGCAGCACTAAGTGTATTAATCCAAAGTGGTTTATCATTGAGTTACACCACGGATGGTCAGCGGGTGCCCGAAGATATGCGGGTGGCTGATACATTAGGATTAGCCAAACAGGCGCTGGCCGTATTAAACAAAACCGAAACGACAGAATTCAACCCTGAAGTCAGGTCAAATGAAATGACCTATGCATTTGAGTAGTAAAGCTATGACCCAGGATCAAGCGAGTGGTTTACGAATGATAAATCAACAACAAAACGAAAAAGTGAAAGTAATTGCCGTTACCGGCGGCAAGGGTGGCGTAGGCAAGACCAGCGTTGCTATCAATACCGCCGTGGCGCTCGCAGAGAAAGGCAAGCGGGTAATGGTATTGGATGCTGACTTGGGATTGGCAAATGTCGATGTAATGCTCGGATTGCGGGCCGAACGCAACTTGTCACATGTATTGTCTGGAGAAGCTGAACTGGATGACATCATCGTCCGTGGACCCAAAGGTATTGGGATTATTCCCGCTACCTCCGGTACTCAGTCAATGGTTGAATTGAGCCCCGCGCAGCATGCCGGACTGATCCGAGCCTTCAGTGAAATGAAAACGCAGTTTGATGTGCTAATCGTTGACACTGCTGCCGGTATTTCTGACATGGTGCTGAGTTTTTCTCGGGCCTCACAGGATGTGTTGGTGGTGGTCTGTGACGAGCCAACATCCATCACTGATGCCTATGCGCTGATCAAGATTCTGAGTCGGGAACACGGCGTCTTTCGCTTTAAAATTGTAGCCAACATGGTGCGCAGTTTGCGGGAAGGCATGGAGTTATTTGCTAAACTGAGCAAAGTGACCGATCGTTTCCTCGATGTTGCGCTAGAATTGGTTGCCACCATACCTTTTGATGAAAATCTGCGTAAGTCGGTGCGTAAGCAGAAACTCATCGTAGAAGCCTTTCCTAAATCGCCAGCGAGCATTGCTTACCAAGGGCTGGCAAACAAAGTGATTAGCTGGCCTGTACCGCAACAGCCCGGTGGTCATCTGGAGTTCTTTGTCGAGCGGTTGGTGCAAAAGCCTGAATATCAGGAGGAAGGTGCCAGTGAATAAAATGGCCGCGTATACCGGGTTTAACGATAAAAGCTTGATCGTTGACCAGTATGCGTCGCTGGTGAAACGAATCGCCCACCATTTACTGGCGCGTTTACCTGCATCGGTACAGCTGGATGATCTGCTACAAGCCGGGATGATGGGCCTGCTGGAAGCCGCCTCCAAATTTGATGGCAGCAAAGGTGCCAAATTTGAAACGTTTGCCGGTATTCGTATTCGCGGAGCGATGATCGATGAGATCCGCCGTGGCGACTGGTTGCCCCGTTCCGTTCATCGTAATCAACGTAGAATTGCTCAAGTGATTGATGAACTGGAACAGGAGTTGGGCCGGGATGCTAGAGATGTTGAGATCGCTCAACGGTTGGAAATGTCACTTGATGAATATCATCACATACTAAGTGACGTATCTGCTGGTAAAATAATAGGAATCGAGGATCTTGGCGGAGCTCCAGATGCGCTTTTTGCCGATGAAATGGCAGCGAACGATACTTATGACACGCTGGTAAACGATCAGTTTCGAGAAGCATTGGCAGACGCGATTAAGCTTTTGCCGGAAAGAGATGCGCTGGTTCTGTCGCTTTATTATGATGAAGCGCTCAATTTAAAAGAAATCGGTGCCATTCTAGATGTTAGTGAGTCTAGAGTTAGTCAGATCCACAGTCAGGCAATGCTCAGGCTTAAAGCAAAACTCAGGCATTGGACACAGAACTAAACGGTTTTTTGAGCGGTTTTAAAATTCAGCTCTGCGGAGGAAACTTTGGATAAAAACATGAAGATTCTCATTGTTGATGATTTTTCAACGATGCGAAGGATTATCAAAAACCTGTTACGGGATCTTGGGTTTAATAACACCCAAGAAGCCGATGACGGGTCTACTGCGCTGCCAATGCTGCAGAAAGGTGATTTTGATTTTGTGGTCACCGACTGGAACATGCCGGGTATGCAGGGCATTGATCTACTAAGAGCAATTCGCGCGGATGAAAATCTTAAGAATATTCCGGTGTTGATGGTTACCGCGGAAGCTAAGCGTGAGCAGATTATCGCTGCCGCCCAGGCCGGAGTGAATGGTTATGTTGTTAAACCTTTCACCGCCGCAACCCTTAAAGAGAAGTTGGACAAAATCTTTGAACGACTTGGTTGAGCTTGGGGGCGCTATGAAGGCAGAAAACACCGGACTCATTACGCTCGAACAGGCTCAGCGCCTAGTGGAACTGCTATCAGCTGGCGAACAACAACAAGCTGATGAACTGGTCCGTGAGTTATCGCAACCTATCCAGCAAGAACTGTTTGCTGAAGTCGGTAAACTGACGCGGCAACTCCACAATGCATTGAACGAGTTTCAGCTGGATAATCGATTAGTGGAACTGGCGAATAACGATATCCCAGATGCGAAAGAACGTCTGAGTTTTGTTATCGACATGACAGAACAGGCGGCCAATAAAACCATGGATGCCGTGGAAGAGTGTTTGCCACTGTCCGATGCGCTCAGCGTTAGCCTTGCTAATATTAAACCCACGTGGGACAGACTGATGCGTCGGAATCTGTCACTCGATGAGTTCAAAACCCTGTGTCACGATGTGCAGCACTTTATGGTGCAGACTGAGGCTGACTCTGGACGACTGCACGAACTGCTCAACCAAATACTGTTAGCTCAGGATTTCCAGGATCTGACTGGGCAGATGATCCGCCGGGTGATTGATTTAGTAAAAGAAGTAGAAAGCAATCTTGTATCACTATTGACCATGTTTGGGGCACAACCTAACGAGAGTCTAGTCAGCATTCGTGAAAGTAATATTGATGCTGAAGGACCTATTCATAATGCTGGATCACGTCAGGACGTGGTTACCGGACAGGATGAAGTAGACGATTTGCTCTCTAGTCTGGGATTCTGATGAGGAGTCATATTGATGGCCTTTGATGTTGATGAAGAGATCCTGCAGGATTTTTTAATCGAAGCCGGAGAGATTTTGGAGCTGCTGCAGGAGCAGCTGGTGCAGTTAGAAAATAATCCAGGAGATACCGACCTGTTGAATGCCATTTTCCGCGGTTTTCATACCGTGAAAGGTGGGGCCGGGTTCCTGGGACTTGCGCCCATGGTGGATGTTTGCCACGAGGCAGAAAACACCTTCGATTTATTGCGTACCGGTAAACGCAGTGTCAGCGCCGAACTGATGGATATCATCCTACAGGCGTTGGATGCCATCAATGTGATGTTTAGCCAGACTCAAGCAGGTGAAGAACAGCAACCAGCAGATCCGCAGCTGCTGGCCAATCTGAAACTGCTGAGTTCTGGTGCCCCATTGCCTTCAGAATCCAGTAATAGCCTTGAGTCGACAGAAGAAGCTGCTGAAGATACTGCAACTGAGACTGCCATAGAGGAAACGACTGATAGCGCTGATGCGCTGTTTGATGAGATGCTTGAATCTGTCGCAGCAACGCCATCGACAGAACCTACAGCGGCTGAAGCGCCAGCGGCTAACGGCAGCATCGATGATATTGAAGAATCAGAATTTGAAGCCTTGCTTGATGCCTTGCATGGTAAAGGCAAAGGCCCCTCTGCAACCGGTGCTTCAGGCTCAGATGCGAAAGCGCCGGCGGCTAGTGACAGCGACGACATCAGTGATGACGAGTTTGAAGCGTTGTTGGACGATCTGCACGGCAAGGGCAAATTTTCAGTCAATCCCGATGCTAAACCTGTAGCGGCTGAAACGGCCGGGCACACAGTTGACTCGGATGAAATTTCTGAAGATGAATTTGAAGCTTTGCTGGATCAGCTACATGGTAAAGGTAAAGCGCCTGGCCTTGAAGCTGAAGATACTGCCGCGACACAAGCTCCTGCCGCAAAGGTAACTCCTCAAGCTGCACCAGCCGCTAACGTTCCAACATCCAAAGCCGCTGCAACGCCTAAAGCCGTTGCAACACCCAAAGCAGCAGACGCGCCTAAAGCGGTGAAAGCCGCAGCGCCATCCGAACCTAAAGTTCCGGCTCCGGCCAAAGAAACTGCCAGTAAGGCTGTCGCCCCAGCGGCGAGTAGTGCCCCTCAGGCAGAGACTACCGTGCGTGTCGATACTGCACGTTTGGACCAGATCATGAACATGGTGGGTGAACTGGTACTGGTGCGTAACCGGTTGGTGAGTCTTGGCATTTCCCGCGAAGATGAGGCAATGAGCAAGGCGTTGGCTAACTTGGATTTGGTGACTTCTGATCTGCAGGGCGCGGTGATGAAAACCCGTATGCAGCCAATCAAGAAAGTCTTTGGCCGTTTCCCTAGAGTGGTGCGCGATCTCGCCCGCAGTCTCAATAAAGACATTGAATTGCGCATGGTCGGCGAAGAAACCGACTTAGATAAGAATTTGGTTGAGGCACTAGCAGATCCATTAGTGCATTTAGTACGTAACTCTGTGGATCATGGCATTGAAATGCCCGATGTGCGTGAATCTATCGGTAAATCTCGGACGGGCATCATAACCCTATCGGCAAGTCAGGAAGGTGACCATATTCTTCTGAAAATAGAAGATGATGGCGCAGGTATGGATCCTGAAAAGCTTAAAGCCATTGCGATTAAACGCGGTGTGCTGGATGAAGATACCGCCGCCAGGATGTCAGATCAGGACGCCTATAATCTGATTTTTGCCCCAGGTTTTTCTACTAAGACCGAAATTTCAGACATTTCTGGCCGTGGCGTTGGTATGGATGTGGTGAAAACCCGCATTACTCAGCTAAACGGTTCGGTGCACATTGATTCTGCTAAAGGTAAGGGAACTCGGCTGGAAATCAAAGTGCCACTGACCTTGGCGATCATGCCAACGTTGATGGTGGAAGTGGCCAAACAGGTCTTTGCCTTGCCGTTGTCCAGTGTCAATGAGATTTTCCATCTGGATCTTGGCAAGACTAACGTTGTTGATGGACAACTGACCGTTATTGTGCGGGAGAAGGCAATACCGCTGTTCTATCTCGAACAATGGCTCAATCGTCATCCCCGCAGTTTCAAAAGTGGAGAAAAACGCCTGGGGCACGTGGTTATTGTGCAGCTAGGAATGAAACAGATAGGTTTTGTGGTTGACGCATTGATTGGTCAAGAAGAAGTGGTGATTAAACCTTTGGGCGCCTTGTTGCATGGAACGCCGGGCATGGCCGGAGCCACTATTACTTCGGATGGGGGGATTGCGCTTATTCTTGATGTTCCGGGACTTCTCAAGCATTACGCCTCCCGATCAAGACGCTAAACCGTAAATAAGGATTTGAATGGCTATTAAAGTGTTGGTCGTTGACGACTCTGGTTTTTTTCGTCGGCGCGTGAGTGAAATTGTAAATCAGGACTCAGAGCTGGAAGTGGTCGGTATGGCGACAAATGGGTTGGAAGCGGTACGTATGGCCGCTGAACTCAAACCAAACGTCATCACCATGGATATCGAAATGCCTGTGATGGATGGGATCACTGCTGTTCGTAAAATAATGGAAAGCACGCCAACACCTATCCTGATGTTTTCCTCTTTGACTCACGAAGGTGCTAAAGCGACGTTGGATGCACTGGACGCAGGTGCGCTCGACTTTCTGCCAAAGCGGTTTGAGGATATTGCGACAAATAAAGAAGCCGCGATTGAGTTATTACAGCAAAGAGTGAAAGCACTAGGCCGTCGTCGGGTATTTCGCCCGGTGAGTCGACCACTGACGACTCGACCATCTGTCGATAGTCATGTGTCACGGCCATTACGTGAAGAAGAACCTGTAAAACCCTTGGAGCGTAGTGTTGGCCGAAGTGCCGCACCAGCCAGGGCCAGTGGCAAGCAATACAAATTGTTGGTGATAGGAACCTCTACCGGCGGACCGGTAGCGTTGCAGCGTATTCTGACCCGTTTCCCGGCAGATTACCCGCATCCTATCGTGCTAATCCAGCACATGCCTGCCGCGTTTACGCCAGCATTTGCAGCCCGACTGAATAGCTTGTGCCAGATTGAGGTAAAAGAAGCCAGTAACGGCGACGCCATGCGACCAGGCTGTGCCTATTTAGCCCCGGGCGGTATGCAGATGATGGTAGAGCGTGCAGGAACCAGTGGCCGTATTAAAATCGTCAGCGGTACGCCTGAAATGAATTATAAGCCGTCAGTCGATATCACCTTTGCCTCAGCAGCCAAAGCCTATGGCGGCGATGTATTGGCGGTGGTATTAACCGGCATGGGCGCCGATGGTCGCGAGGGTGCGCGCTTGTTAAAAAGTGCCGGCTCCATTATCTGGGCGCAAGATGAAGCCTCATGTGTTGTCTACGGTATGCCTCAGGCCGTGACAGTGGCTGGCTTATCCAGCCAGTCGATTTCGCTAGATAACATGGCGGACGCTATATTGCGGGAGTCCGGGCGTGGTTGATAGGGCTGATCGGCAAACAGGGTATTTGTTAGCGCTATTCCTGTTGTCGTTGGCGGTAGTCATTCTTGCGGCTGTCAGTTGGCAGTTGCATATAAAAAATCAGTTGTTGCAGCAAAAAACCGAACAGCTTCGGGCATCGCAAGTGGTCTTGATGGTGCCGGATGAACAGGCTGGGCAAATTGCTGACTGGATGGTAAAGCATCCCGAGCAAACCGCGTCGCTACTGGACGTGGTAAAACCTGTGCAGGAAGGAAAGAAGTCGCTGCAGCAATCACTGGATGATGAACGCCTCAAGCAGCATACCCAGGCACTGGAAGCAAAGCCTGTGAACAAGCCTGCTAATAACGATAAGTTACCTCCAGGGGCTTCGTCTGTGGCAGAAACACCAGTCATGGTGGAACAACTGCAAAATGGTGTCAAAGTAATACGTTTACCGCACGGCGGTATCCGGGTCACCACCCGGGATGTAAACGATGAGTGAACGCTAACTGGAACTGCTATTTCCGGTAAAAGGGGCTAAATGTGAGAGTCTGGACCATCGCAAATCAAAAGGGCGGTGTCGGTAAAACGACCTCGGTGGCCAGTCTCGCCGGTGTGTTAGCTAAGGGTGGTCAACGCGTGTTGATGATTGACACCGATCCCCATGCGTCATTGGGGTACTATCTTGGGATTGATTCCGAAGAGGTGCCCGCTTCGCTTTATGATGTGTTTATGGCCCATGATCACTTGTCCAGAGATTTGGTAAAGCAGCATATTGTACCAACGTCAGTGGATGGCATAGATCTGTTACCTGCAACTATGGCGTTGGCAACTTTAGATCGTGCTCTTGGCCATCACGAAGGTATGGGCCTGGTTCTGCGTAATCTTATACAGTTGCTGGATTCTGATTATGATGTTGCCTTGGTTGATTGCCCACCAGTACTCGGGGTACTTATGGTGAATGCGCTGGCGGCCAGTCAACATATCATTGTACCGGTTCAAACAGAATTTTTGGCCATTAAAGGACTGGAGCGCATGATAAAAACGATGGAGTTGATGGGACGTTCTAAACGCACCCGTTACAGCTACTCCATTGTGCCTACTATGTATGACCGACGTACTAAAGCGTCATCAGCCGCATTACAGTTTCTCGGCGATGTCTATGGTGAACGGCTTTGGCCCGATGTCATCCCGGTTGATACTAAATTTCGAGACGCCAGCTTGGCGCATCTCCCTGCTAGTCATTATGCGCCACAGTCTCGCGGGGTACAGGCTTATGAACGTTTGTTGGATTTCCTGATGAAGGGAGAGTTCGCTCATGCCAAAATCGGTTGACGAAACTGTTTTTGACTACTTCAGTGTTCTATTGAGTGAACCCGAACCAGAGAAGCGTCCTACTGCAACACTGGTGTCTGCAGTACAACCTAAACCAGCGGCAGTTGCCAGGCCGATAAATAAACTGGAAGCAGTTGCGGAGACTAAGCCTGCGATAGATAAACAAGCGCTACAACGTTTACTGGCGCAAGTTGCACCGGTTGCCACAGAGACCACCCATGAGCAACCTGTGGTGCTTAAAAGTGCTGAAAAAGTAACTACTGTTAAAGCAACACCCGTGGCAGACGCGACCACTATTGCACCGCAAATAGTTCAAGTGTCGACGGTAATGGCAACTAAAGCGCCGATTGCTGCTGTTAAGCCACAAACGCAAGCCGGTACGCAACCACCACAGGTGATAACACCTTTGGAACAATTGCTAGATGATGAATTTCAGGTGTTGTTTTTCAATGTCGCGGGGCTAACGTTAGCGGTGCCTTTGATAAGTTTGGGGGGCATTGTACAGGTAGAGCACATTAATCATATTATTGGTAGACCTCGCTGGTTTAAGGGCGTTCAGAGCTATCGGGAGTCGCAGCTTAATGTGGTGGATACCGCCGCGTGGGTAATGCCTGAAAAATATGATGAGAAACTGGCACAATCCATAAATTATCAATATCTTGTAGTATTGGAAGAAAGTAACTGGGGATTGGCCTGTGAATCACTGGTCAATGCCGTCAAAATTGATAAGTCCCAGGTCAATTGGCGTGGGAAAGCAGGAAAACGCCCTTGGTTGGCAGGGGTGGTGAAGGAACAGATGTGTGGCATTTTGCATGTCCGAGCACTTGTTGAAATGCTCAATGCCGGGTTGGGATGTCAGGATCCGATAGACTGAGGTAAATATGACAGAATCAAGAAATGTAGCTGCTGTGTCTACAGGTAAGGATGACGCGGTACTGCAATGGGTCACTTTCAAGCTGGATAACGAGACCTATGGCATCAATGTGATGCAGGTACAGGAAGTATTGCGTTACACCGAAATTGCGCCAGTACCAGGGGCTCCACATTACGTACTGGGGATTATCAATCTTCGTGGTAATGTGGTTACCGTCATCGATACTCGCAGTCGTTTTGGTTTACCTGCCGCGGAAGTAGATGATTCCACTCGTATCGTCATTATTGAAGCAGAAAAACAGGTTATTGGTATTCTGGTCGATAGTGTTGCAGAGGTGGTTTACTTACGCCGTTCTGAAATTGATAACGCACCAAATGTTGGTACTGAAGAAAGTGCCAAATTTATCCAGGGTGTCAGCAACCGTGGTGAAGAACTGCTGATACTTGTGGATTTGGATAAACTGCTGTCCGATGAAGAGTGGGCAGAATTGGCTCAGTTATAATCGTTCTAAACAGGCAGTAATAACGTTACGGTAGCAGTTAGGGAGTAAAGTACCGATGATAGGCGATGGTTTTTTGATCGCAGCGCTGATTTATATTGTTGCCTGTCTTGGTCTAGTGTTATTCCTGCAAAAGCAAGGAAACCGGTTGCGTAATAAGGTGGAAGCGCTGACGCTGTTGGTAAAGGAAGGTGACCGACAGCGCGAGGCGCTCAAACGTGAATTACACGAACTGCGAAGTGGCACTATAGGGGTTGGTCGGCGTGTCCTAGCATTGGAACGTAAGCTGGCTGAGCAGGATGTAAAGCTCGATGAAACGATGCATCAGGAACCGCAAGCAAAGTTGTACAGTCGTGCAATTAAGATGGTACAACTGGGTGCCGGTGCCGAAGAGTTAATGCGAGAATGTGAGTTGCCTAAAGCGGAAGCAGAGTTGCTTATTCGCTTGCACAGTAAACGATAGCAGAAAGAGGCCTCCGCCTCTTTTTTATGCTTGTGCCACAATTTTTTTATGCATGTTGTCCCACTGATCTGGAAACTTGCCGTCCAGCATATACACGAACGCAATTAACTCAGCGATTAGCAGATACAACTCTTTAGGGATGGCATCTCCCAATTCCAACATCTGCAGAAAATTACTCAGATGTTCGTCCTGATGGATATGTACGCCAGCAGCTTCAGCAACGGCAATAATTTCCTCTGCCAGCAAGTCTTGGCCTTTGGCGGTAATCTTAGGCGCTGTTTTACCATCATAGCTCAGCGCGACTGCCTGTTTTGGCTTTTTTGGCGGAGTGGTATCTGCCATTGTCATGTTTCCTTAAGCTTTAATGTGGACTAGGTAATGGTCGCCAGGCAACAAAGTGGCGGGTACTGGGGCGACATGCGCCGATATCTCTGTGGGAACCAGCCCGAGTTGTGTCAACTTCTTGCCTAGCAGTTCCAGATGATTGTTTACCTTGTCAATCAGTCGTTGGCTACTGCCAATAAAGTGTAAATTTACCCCTTGCTCCTGTATTTGGGCTTTTGCCAACAAGGCACCAGAATTCAAATTAAATTTCAGTTGTAACTGCCATTGCTGACGTTTCCCAGCTCCCTGTTGTTTGGCGTCCGAGTGATCAAATTTTGCTTCCAGCTGTTCCTGTCGCTGATCCAGATAATAAGGCAAAGTGGCGTACCAAGACTGACTACCATTTTCGGCACTGCCAGCTTGTTGATAAACACGAATTCCCTGCATCATGCGACTGACGTGCTCTAGTGAGTCATGCTCATTCAACGTTTGTAATAACGCGGTGCCAATGCCGGTACGACTCTGTAGTGCTTGCAGATACTGTCGCAATTTAGGACTGATATTCAGTTGCTGACTGAAGGCCTTCGCACCGATGAGTAACTGTAATAAAGTGCTGATTGCATCGGTTTGTGTGGCATTCGGTGTCGTAACAGGCACCGCGGGCTGGAATGCTAACTGTGCGGTTAATTCCGCCTGTAATACTTCAGGCAATGCAAGACTGCCTAAGGGTTTTGGCTGCAGCGCGGGTAACAGTTTTAGCAACTCTGAGGCAACATTTGGCCGCAGTTCCATGGTGTGTAATTCGGTACGAGGAACAGCGCCCAACTTGTTAAACGCGCGCTGTAGATAATTGAGCGACGGCATCATCTCGGGCGGTTTAGCCGCTGCACTGGTGACGCTACCGCTGTTGGTTAACGTTGTTATTGGATTGGATGGCTGGTTATTCGCTGATTTCACTTCTGTTTTGGGTGCAAGCTGATCGAGCGTTAGCGCTTTAGCTGTTGACGCATTGCCCGTCAACAGGGACGTCTTGGCTGTGTCGACCAGATTGTTAGCCCCCTGCAAAGCACTATTTTTGGACAACTGCGTATTTTCAGATGTTTGCGTGGCAATATTATTGGATGACGAGGCGGTTTGGATGTTTGGTGCTTGTTCCTTGCTTTGCGGTACTGCCAACTGTTCCATGGCTTTAAACCACTGAGTGAATGTGGTGCCAATATCCGGTTTATTGAGCAGTACTGGTGATGATTCCACGTGAGCGCCAGCTGAAAATTGAGCCTGCTGGCCCGATCTCAAGGTAATTTCTGTACGGTTGATGACCGGCTGTAATTGTAACTGTAGCCCATTATTCTGGCTGATGACTTTCGCTAAATATTGCCCTTGCGGTAGCTTTACATCTTGCGGAATAGTGATGACAATGCCACCTGCAAAGCGAATATCTGATTTGTCGACGGTTACTGGTGGCAAGGGATATCCTTGAGGGCGACTGGCTAACTGTTGTAACAGTTGGAAGGGAATGCCATTTTGTGATGCCAGTTGGGTCAAGGCATCCGGTAAGCGGATCTGAATTGGCTCAGCCAACACTAGCAGTTGACTGCCAGCGCGACCCTGTAACACTTCGGGTAACGGCCGCTGTATCTCCAGTGCTGCTGCGTTGGCTTGTTGCAATATGGCTTGTAACTGTTTGGCATCGCCGTCGGTCTGCAGTACAAATTGCTGATCCTGTATTTGCACCTGAATCTGCCCGTTAGCTAATGCAACGGCTACTGGCACTACCGTCGCGCCGCCAGAGACAGACGTTACTGTGGCGGGTGCATTAGGTGGTATTGTGCCATTTATTGGATTCATTGTCTCAATCCGGGGTTTTAATGGGTATTTTCGAACGATAGGTTCTAAATATCAATTTGATCTATTTTTTCAGAGCAGTATCCTTAACAACCAAGGAAACAGGTCAATGGATGGACGTTTGACGTTTACTGCACGCTACTATTATCACTGTATCGGCCTGAACAGTTACATCCTTTAGTCAATCCCGACTAATATTCTGAATATGCTATCCCAGAAGAGAAAGACATGAAGTATCCGTGGCTTTTAGCAATTTTTGCTCTGACATTTTCTTATGCCGCTCTGGCGGAAGATAAAGCGGTTAAGGGCGATAACAATCAGGTGAACGCTGACAAACAAGTCTCCATCACCTACAAAGACCCTCGGGATCCCTGGGAAGGGTTTAACCGGGCCATGTGGAATTTTAACTACAACTATCTCGATAAATACGTTGCTAGACCTGTGGCGCACGGCTATCGGGACTATGTTCCTGACCCAGTAAAAACTGGACTTGATAACTTTGTGCAGAATTTAGATGAACCCCACAGCTTGGTGAACAATACCCTGCAAGGGAAGTGGCATTGGGCGCTGAATGCTGGCGGTCGCTTTGTGGTCAACAGCACCGTAGGTATTCTCGGATTGATTGATGTGGCGGATATGATGGGAATGCCACGAAAACAGGATGATTTTAACGAAGTGCTAGGCTATTACGGAGTGCCTAATGGCCCATATTTTATGGCGCCGTTTGCCGGCCCCTATGTAACGCGTGAAATCACAACAGACTGGGTGGATGAACTATACTTCCCCTTGTCAGAATTGACTTTATGGCAGCAGGTCCTTAAATGGGGAGTTAAGAGCCTTAACGCCCGTGCTGCTGCAATTGAACAGGAACGTTTGGTAGACAATGCACTCGACCCGTACAGCTTCGTCAAGGATGCGTATATCCAATATGTGGATTACAAGGTGTACGACGGTAAAGTTCCATCAAAAAAGGATGATGATGAGTTGCTTGACGAATATATGCAGGAGCTGGAGTAGCCTTTAGCTATCATCTAATTAGACCGGATTGTCGGACAAATAGATCTTTGATGATGGTGCCAGCATAGCAGTTCTTGCCGGGAAGTTTATATGGCGCTTGAAGCTTTGAATATCTTATTGGTGGAAGATGATCCGGTATTCCGGGATATGCTTTCCAGATTCTTACGTACTCGAGGGGCCTTGGTCACCGAAGCTGAAGATGGACGTAAGGGGCTGGAATTATTTGTCAAAAAACGTTTTGACATCATTCTGGCCGACCTAAATATGCCAAACATGGACGGTTTGACCATGTTGCGCAATATTTATAAAAGTGGTTCAACAATCCCTTCTATCATCCTTTCCGGCAATCAACGTATGGCGTTGGTGACCGAAGCCTTGCGTCTTGGGGCCAGCGATTACTTGGTTAAGCCTTTGAGCGACCTGCACGCCGTTGAATTTGCGATTAATCAGTGTTTGACATCGGTTGGTGCATCGCAAGGGGCGCTGGATGAAAATATTGATGAACTCTCCTATCTGGAATTGCATGAAAATTTGGCGTTGCTGGAGCAAAACACTGAGGCTGCCAAATGTGTGCAACAACAACTGTTTCCAAGCTCTAGCATCGATTATCCCAAAATTCATATTGACTATACCTTACTGACCCACAACCGAGTAAGTCCTTACTTCATTGACTCTGCCATGGTGGGGAGTGAGCATTTCATCATGTATATGGCACATTTCCATCCGGAAGATAATCGTGCTGCGTTTGCCTGTGTTCTGCTGAAAAGTTTTGTAAATCAAAAGGTAAAAGACAGCAGTAACCATCTGGATGATATCGTGATCAACCCAGAGTTAATGCTTAAGTATTTAAATGAACGGCTGGTCGCTGCCGGGTTGGATTTGTATTGCGACATTATCTACGTGGCATTGCATTTGACGAGTAGGAAGTTACAGATTGCCCAAGCGGGCAGAGGACTCAGATGTTATCTGCGACATGGCGAACAACTCACCCGTTTGGCGCTTGCTGATAGCATGCAAATGGGGCTTTTTGCCTGGGGACAGCCGTCTAAGCAATCACGACAATTGGCTGATAATGACACCTTGTGTCTGGTGACCGCTATTCCCAAACACCAACATATGCTGATGGCGAACGAGTTTCAGGGATTGGTGTATACCCCGGATGCTGCTGAAGGCGGTTTTGTGCAAATGACGGTCAGTTGATGGTTGGATAACGGGGCCTGTTGACCCCTTACCACCGAAAAATTAACGTTTTATCGCCTCATGGGCGGCTGTCACCGCCATTTCCTGTTCCAACAGTTCTTCCTCTCGGCGAGTGTGTAATTTGGTTTCAGCCCCATGCATCCAGTCAACCAGCTTATCAGCCATAAAGTACAAAATGATCCCAGCAATCACCGACGTGATGGCAATACCCGCAAAGATGGCTAATACGTTGTTGAGTTGTAGGTTTTGATCTTCACTGTTGCCTATCAGTGAACCGACCATTCCGGCGGCGTAGTTGCCAATAAAGGTAAATACAAACCAACTGCCCATCATGAGCGAGATAAGCCGGAGTGGTGCTAATTTGGTGACCATGGATAAGCCAATGGGGGACAAGCTGAGTTCCCCTAATGTATGAAAGAAATAGGCCGCCACCAGCCACAACATACTGGCTTTAGCAGAAGTAGTTTCATCAACTTGCAGTACGGCGGCAATCATGAACAAAAAGCCTATAGCGAGAAATGCCAATGCCATGGCGAATTTTACCGGCGAGTTCGGTTCCCGCTCACCGCAGCGGATCCAGAGCGATGCCACAATCGGAGCAAAAATAAAAATAAACAGAGAATTAAGCGACTGAAACCATTCCGTTGGCACTTCCCAGTCGCCAATCATGCGATCGGTAAAATTGTGAGCAAAAAGATTGAAAAGTCCTCCAGCTTGCTCGAAGCCCGCCCAGAAAATCGCGGTAAAAACGCCCATAATCAAAATCACTTTGATACGGTCTCGCTCTTGCTGCGTTAGCGGTGTTTTTCCCTCACTATCTTGCTTCCCTTGCTTGAGCCTATCCAATCTGGCGGACGGAATTGTGCCTATGTCTCCCAGTAATTGGTGTGCAAACAGATATTGTAGCAGCAGCGAAATTAACATACCGGCACCGGCACACACGAAACCAGCCTGATAATTCCCATCAAAGTAACGCACCACGGAGCCCACAACGATAGCTGAAAGAAAGGCGCCCAGATTGATCCCCATATAAAAAATGGTAAAAGCACTATCGCGACGGTGATCGCCGTCCTGATAGAGATCGCCAACCATGGTTGAAATATTAGGTTTGAACAGGCCATTGCCAAGCACTAAGCCGGTCAACCCCGCGTAAAATAAGATGGTTTCATTTCCGGGTAACCAATTATGAGGCATCCCCAGCGCAAACTGACCCGCCGCCATCAACGCTCCGCCGATGTATATGGCCTTACGTTGTCCCAAGAAATTATCCGCTAACCAGCCACCCAGCAGTGGCGTGAGATAAAACAATCCCGTGAAAGTGGCATATAGCCGCAAGGCTTCATCTTGCTGCCAGCCAAGACCATAGCCGCCATCACTGCGGACTTTATCCACTAAATACAACACCAAAATTGCCCGCATGGCGTAATAACTGAAGCGTTCCCATAGCTCAGTTGAGAACAACAGGAACAGGCCTTGTGGGTGACCGAAAAAGGTTTTCCCTGGTGTTGCTGCTTTCATATGGTCTTCCACCCTAAGCAAATAGCTGCAAAATTCACAGCAAATTGTTAAAAAGTCTGATGCCAGCAATGTCTATCGTAAAGTCTGTTGAATAGCATAGGAAATGGCAATCTGTTTAGTTAGCGATTGCTAAATTTAATATGCAATCTTTACAATCAATTACATATGGTTAATGTTAACATCTTAAAATTGTATACATTATAACAATGTGGCGAGTCAATGGTTCAGCCATGATTCAGCTAGCGGAACCTAAGATGAATCACCATAAAAATGTTAATAAAGTTATTATGTTTCACAACACGTTATCATGGAAATTAGCTTTTAATCCGTGAGACAACTTTGCTATGATTCACCACCGTGATAGGACGTCACCCAACAAAGAAGTAGAGACTCAGCATGAAGGCCTGGTACCTATTGTACTGTAAACCCCGAGGTGAATTGCGGGCACAACAGCATCTTACAATGCAGCAGTTAGAAACCTACCTGCCAATGTTGCGGTTGGAAAAAAAGGAAAAAGGCCAAGCGGTTATCAGGAAACAACCACTGTTTCCCAATTATCTCTTCGTTAGATTTGATCCTGAACACACCAGTGTCCGCCAGTTACATGCTACCCGTGGCGTTGTCCGTTTGGTCGACTGCCGTGAACAAATGACCCCTATCGATGATTTATTGATAACTCGTCTCAAACGCAGAGAAATTACCGAGCCTGTATTAGCACCTAAAGCTCTTGTAAAAGGCGATAAGGTCCGTTTTACAGGTGGGCCATTCGCAGAGTTGGAAGGCATTTTTCAGGAACAATGTGGTGACACCCGTTGCCGAATATTGTTCAGCTTTTTAGGTAGAATGCAGTCGCTTGTCGTCGATAAAAATTCAGTGATGACTAATATATGTGCCTGATTTTGTTAGTTTGAATGTTTGCTGACGAAAAATGATATTTACCTCTCCAGTGATAACAAATCGTACAGTGTTTGCTAGGGTTTTGATGTGTTTGCTTCACATCGAAAGAGGTTTTTATCATTTTTTAAACAAAATTCGTATATGGCATAGTTTAGGGCAGATTTGAACTGACTTGCCCTATTCGATGCAGTAGAATCGGCATTGCTTGTATTTTTAATTATTTAGAAATACAAGGGATTACCATAGAAAATGTAAAAACGGGGCAATTTGGAAGCCATAATCCATGGGCGGTAGCGTGCCTGAAAAGCAGTTTTATAAATAATTTCATAAAACTAGCGAAGCTGAAGTGCTCTCTGAACCATACGGACAAGTTAAAGTCTCACAATCAGTTTGGCCAAAATAACTGCTGGTGTCATTATTTTGGCGCTCATATGTTAATCAATGAAGATGCAATAATATGTGCTTGCGTGCACATTATTGGGTTTATGGAGAATATTGCGTGTTACTTATGAAAAGAAAGATAATATTCGCGCTGGCAGCACTGGTGTCCTTCGTAGGAACGCAAGTTGAGGCGATAACCATTTCACCGCAGATGCTTGAGCAATTCAAAAGTCTCTCTAAATCAGAGCAAATACGCCTGGCGCAGCAATATGGTATTGATCCGTCACAATTCACTTCTAAGAATCCGTCTTCATCTGAGGACCGTGATAGCTATAATGTTGACGTTGTCCAACCTCGAAATGACCAGCAGAACGAGCAAAAAAATACAAAACAAAATGACGATCTGAGTTTCCTGAAAGACGATCAGAATCAACCTTTGAAACGGTTTGGTTATGACATGTTTGCTGGGTCGCCCACCACGTTTGCTCCGGTATCTGACGTTCCCGTGCCAACAAATTACATGGTCGGCCCCGGTGACACCGTGAAAGTGCAATTGTACGGAAAGGACAATGAGCAATATGACCTGACGGTGACCAGAGACGGCGTGCTGCAGTTTCCAGGACTGGGGCCGATCAATGTCAGTGGTTTGTCTTTCTCTGAACTTAGAGATGTATTGTCCAAGCAAATTAAACAGCAGATGATTGGTGTGGATAGCAATATCACAATGGGCGAACTGCGTTCTATCAGGGTTTTTATTGCGGGTGATGCCTACAAACCTGGCTCATACACAGTGTCTAGTCTGTCTACTATCACGCAAGCACTGTTTGTGTCAGGCGGTGTTAGCGATATCGGTTCTTTGCGCAATATTCAGTTAAAACGTCAAGGGAAAATTGTCGCAACATTTGACTTATATAAGTTGTTGCTTGACGGTGACTCATCCAAAGATCTTCCCCTTCGTTCTGGTGACGTAGTATTTATCCCTGCCTCTGGGCCTACCGTTAGCGTATCCGGTGATGTACAACGACCTGCCATATACGAACTGAGACCCAATGAAACCTTTGGGGATGTTGTGAAAATGGCAGCAGGATTAAAGCCAGGAGCTTACCCCAAAAGCAGTACTGTTGAGCGTTTCAATAGTAATGGCCTCAGATCAATCGTCAGTGTCGACTTGACCACTGTCGCTGGGCAAAATACCGCCGCCAAAGATGGTGATTACCTACGAGTAAAGAGTGCTTCATCAGAATACGATAACGCCATTACGCTGGTAGGGGCGACCGTAAGGCCCGGTATTTATCAGTGGGTCAAAGGGCAAAAAATTAGCAACCTTTTACCAACGATTAATGGCGATTTACTGCCGGGAGCTGACCTAAATTATGCCCTGGTTGTGCGCCAGATTAATACCGTAGGTGATATCAGTGTGCTGCAATTCTCACCAGCTAAAGCGGTTACTCACCCTGATTCTAATGACAACTTGCTACTACAACCTAAAGATAAAATTGTCATTTTTAACGCGTCTGACAACAGCCGCAGCCGCTATCAGCTGAATCGGTTGGTAAAAGAGCGTATCTATAAGCTGCAAAAGCTTAATAAGGAACTTTCTGCTGCTGTTAATGTTTCCTTGAATGAAGGTTCAAAGAACAATAGCAATTTGGTCAATGCTGACTTATTCCAGTCCGGTTTTGCGCAACTTGAACAAGCGAAGGTAATGCAAAGGACTCAATTGGCCGGTGTTGTTATCAATGGCGATGACGCCACGGATGAACCAACTTTGGTGTCAAATGAAGTTGAAAAAATGCTGTCACAGTTGTTTAACGATAGGGGATTAATCAAGTTAAGTGCTGAGTTTAACCGCCAAGAACTGCTTTATCCAATTATCGCTAAACTTAAGTCGCAAAGCCGTGCTGGCGAGGAGGCTAAAGTGGTTGCTGTGAACGGCCAGGTGCGTTATGACGGAATTTACCCTCTGGTCGAAAACGCCAATATTAGTGATCTTGTCGCGGCGGCAGGGGGCCTTAAAGAAGGTGCTTACACTCAGAGGGCAGAATTAACGCGTACGGTTACTGATGCTAATTCTTCCGCTATTACACATATCAACGTGAATATTGAACAAGCCATGAAACTGGAGGCCGGTGCTGATATAGGCTTGTTACCTCGGGATGTGTTAACTGTGATGAAAACCCCGGAATGGCAGGATACGCAGGCAGTAGAAATTCGCGGCGAGGTCAAGTTCCCAGGGGTCTACAGTATTCGGCGTGGGGAAACATTAGAGCAAGTGTTAGCCAGAGCGGGCGGCTTTACTGATAATGCCTACTTACCTTCAGCTGTATTTGTGCGTGATTCCATAAAAAAACAGGAAGAGATTGAAATCAAACAACTGGCTGACCAACTGCGTCGTGACATAGCCACTCGAGGTGTTTCCCAAGACGGTACGGTAGTGAACTACGATGATGCTCAGAAAATGTTGGCGGATTTAGAACACATCAAAGCTGTCGGGCGTTTGGTTATTGACTTGCCCGCAATATCTTTAGGAATACAACAGGCCGATTTGCAACTTGAAAACAAAGATGTGTTGTATGTGCCCGCGCAAAAACAAACCATTTCAGTGGTTGGGGAAGTACAGCATCCTTCCACGCACAGATTTAAAAGTGGTCTGACACTAAATCAATATTTAGAGATGGCTGGGGGCACCAGAAAACGTGCTGATACTGACCGCATCTATGTCATTAAAGCTGACGGCTCGGTCATGATGCCGCACAACTCATTCTGGTTCTCTAGTGAGGATGACCTCACTGCTGGCGACACCATCGTGGTGCCGCTTGATACCGAATATAAAGATAACCTGACCTTGTGGTCACAGGTAACATCAATCTTCTATAACTCGGCGGTTGCGCTTGCCGCGATTGCTAATTTGTAAATGATGTAACCTGATGCCGCGTGCATAGCGATTAGCACGCGGCACTAAGGGCAATAAGCTAAGTGTTAACTTACTTGTGCTTTACCGCTTGCGTCCGTCAGTTTGTCGCTTAGTTTAATGCTCGTATTTCTTCAATTAATGGCTGATGCGTTATTGCTTGGCTTTTTACATACAACTTATTGCTACGGCTTACCACAGAATTTCTATGTCAAATACCATTTCTAATCCGCAGGACGCTGAATTTGCTCAACAGCATTTCGCAGCAAGTGATGAAATCGATTTAAGAGAACTCTTTAGCGTCATTTTGGGGGGGAAAGTGCTGATTCTCGGCATCACACTATTGTTTGCTATAGGGTCTGTAGCTTTAGCATTGTGGCTGCCAAATATTTATAAGTCAGAGGCATTACTCGCTCCCGCAGAAGAAGCGCAAGGCGGTGGTTTGTCTGCTTTGACCAACCAGTTCGGTGGGTTAGCGAGTCTAGCGGGCATTAATTTGGGTAAGCCAGGTGGTGCAGATAAGACCGCATTAGCAATAGAGGTGATGAAGTCTCGCAAATTCACGGCAGACTTTATTGAAAAGCACCACATTTTACCGGAACTGATGGCGGTTGATAAATGGAGCCTCAGTGATAACAAAATTTCATATGATCCAGACCTCTATGATGCCAACAGCAAGGAATGGGTACGACAAGTTAAACCGCCTTTACAAGCTAAACCATCGATGCAGGAAGCTTATAAGAAATTCAGCAAAATTTTTTCAGTTAGCAGTGATAAGCAGTCAGGGTTTGTCACTGTATCTATTGAGCATAAATCCCCTTATATCGCTAAACAATGGGTCGACTGGCTGGTTACCGATATCAATCAAGTAATGAAGCAACGAGATGTTACCGAAGCAAAGCGTAGCACTGAATATCTGGAAAAACAGATAGAACAAACCAATGTCGCTGATATCAGAACTGTTTTGTACAAGCTAGTGGAGGAGCAGGCAAAGACGATTATGTTTGCTGAAGTGCGCGATGAGTATATTTTTAAAACAGTTGATCCAGCGCTGGTACCGGAAGAGAAATTTAAACCCAAAAGAGCGTTGATTTGTGTACTGGGAACCATACTGGGTGGCATGCTGGCGGTCTTTATCGTATTGGTTAGATATTTTGTTAAAAAAGGAAACTGAGATTTCAGTCATAAGGTCATGAAGTATTCAAAAAGGACATTGAAATGGACTATGTAATTCCCTTGATATCAAGCTTTTTGATATCTTTTTTCGCGGTAAAAATTATTCGCCCAATCGCAGTAAAAGCGGGTTTGGTGGATTTACCCAATGAGCGAAAACTACACAATGGGGCTATCCCATTGGTGGGAGGGATCTGTATTTATGTCGGCGTGTTGATGGCGTCGATGTTTTTTATCAAAGATAGCCAAACGCTTAATATCTATTTTGTCTCGGCGGCGATGCTGCTGTTCTTGGGTGTGCTTGATGATAAGTACGATTTATCCGTCAGGCTGAGGTTAGCATCGCAAGTCATTGTGGCGTCCATGATGATTTTTGGTGCGGGTTACTACCTACATAGTTTGGGATTTATTCTTGGCTTTGAAGTGTATCTGGGCGCTGTGGGCACGATAATCACCATTATTGCGGTAATAGGTGCCATCAATGCCTTCAATATGGTGGATGGTATTGATGGTCTGGCGGGAATGCTCAGCCTGATTACTTTTGCTGCGCTGGCATTTTTACTAAGCCGAGTAAATAACGACTGGTACTTACTGCCGGTTCTATTCATTGCATCTATCATGGCCTACCTAATGTTTAATCTGAGCTGGCCGAAAAATTTTGGAAAAATTTTTATGGGTGATGCAGGTAGCATGCTTATTGGCTTAACTGTTGTGTGGCTACTGGTGATTGGGACTGACAGCGGTGTTAAAGCTTTCAGGCCTGTTACCGCTTTGTATTTAATTGCTATTCCGCTGATGGATATGACATCTATTATGTATCGCCGTATCCGAAAAGGTGTGTCGCCATTTCAGCCTGATCGCAATCATTTACACCATATCTTCGAACGTGCAGGTTTTAATCGCCGACAAACACTTGCAATTATTTCGCTCATGGGCTCAAGTTTAGCGATTATCGGTTGCCTATCAGAAATATACGCCGTCCCCGAGTGGATTATGTTCACATGTTTTATGGCCATGTTCATGTCTTACACATGGATATTGACGCATATTTGGCAAGTCCTTAGCTGGTTTAGAAAGCCGAGTTAATAATTGAAATATTAAAAATAATAACCTATTGGGGAGGGGTGGTCTTGGTAGGTAAAATCAATGTATTACAGTAGGTTAGTTGATTTCGACTGTCTCAAAATGAATGAATTCTGTCTCAGTAAACAAGGAATGACTGAGATGTTTTATAAGTTCAGACTCTTCGAAATGAGCCAATTTTAATTATGCGATAAAGTGCAAGAGTAACTTTAGCGTTATCGAAGCCCTAAAATTTTATTTGCAAATCAGAAATTAACCTAAAAGCCAATTAGAAATTTCAGCAAATCAACAATGTTAAGAATTTTTGTGAACTCTCTACAAGGTATAGAGTTGTAATAAAAGTTTATCAAATAATAGTGTAGGAAAAAATGAATAACATAATTGCCCACCGGGGATTCTGGAAAGAATTATCAGAACAAAATTCAGAGTTGGCATTCAGACGAGCAATCGAGTGTGGTTTCGGCATTGAAACTGATTTAAGAGACTTTAATGAAGAGATCGTTATAAGTCATAATATGGCTAATTCCAGTGCAATTTTATTCGATAAATTTATGGAACTAACGCAAGTAAATCCGCATTTAACTCTTGCCTTGAATATTAAAGCAGATGGTCTTCAGGAGTCATTAATATCCAAGACCATTGCTAATCTACACTTCTATTTTGATATGTCTATTCCGGATATGCTTGGTTATAAAAATAAAAATCTA